>NZ_BAAALT010000280.1:0-4299 GCF_039528515.1 Luedemannella flava | reverse complement strand
CTCGTCGCCGCCGCCTGCGCGGCGGCCACCGTGCTCGCCACGATCGGCCTCGCCGTCCGGCTCACCGCCGGCAGCCGCACCGGGCGCTGGCCCGCCGGGCGCGACCTCGGCGACGCCGCCGAACAGGCCGCGTACGGGCTGGTCGCGGCGGGCCTGCTGGTGTTCATCCCGACCGCCGGCCGACTGCTCGACGAGGTCGGCGCCGGCACGCCCAGCGGCCTGACCGCCGTCACCGGCGGCGTGGTGCTGCTGCCGCTCGCGGTCAGCATGGGGTTCGCCGAGTGGCTGCTCTACCGCTACCGGGCCGCCGCGCACGACGCGCTGCACCAGCGCTCGACGCTGCGCGCGTTCCGGAACTGGTCGGCGGGCGCGCTGATGGTGGTCCTCGCGGCGTACCTCGTCGTGGTGGCCGCCCTGTCCGCCGCGTGCGCAGGGCTGACCGCCCTGCTCAGCGGCGACGTGCCGCCGGCCGACGCGCTCATCGCGGCCGGCGCGCTCGGCGGCGCGTTCTTCCTCGCCCTGCTGCTGATGGCATGCGGGGTCCGCCACGTCGCGGTGCTCTCCGGCGCCGCCGCGCTGGCCACCGAATGTCTCGTCGCGGCCCTCGGGTCCCGCGCCGGGTACCGGGTCGACGTGACCGCGCTGCAGTTCGCGGTCGCCGCCGGCCTGACCCTTGTCCTCCTGGCCTACGCCCTGGTCGTCCTGACCCGGGCCACCCAGCATCGTTGAAGGAGCCACACATGGCAGGCATGGTCGGCGTGACCGGCGCGGACGGCTTCATCGGGTCGCACCTGGTGGAACGGCTCGTCGCCGACGGCCACCGGGTCCGCGCCCTCGCGCAGTACAACTCCCTCGGCTCGTGGGGGTGGCTCGACTCCCTCGACCGCGACGTGCTGGCAGAAGTGGAGGTCGTCTCCGGCGACGTGCGCGACCCCGCGTGCGCCCGCGAGATCGTGAAGGACGCGGAGGTGGTCTACCACCTGGCCGCGCTCATCGCGATCCCGTACTCCTACCGCGCGCCGCGCTCCTATGTGGAGACGAACGTGATCGGCACGGTCAACGTCCTCGAGGCGGTGCGCGAGGCGGGCACGCCGCGCATGGTGCACACCTCGACGAGCGAGACCTACGGCACCGCGCGCACGGTCCCGATCTCCGAGTCGCACCCGCAGCAGACCCAGTCGCCGTACGCCGCGAGCAAGCTCGCCGCGGACAAGTTCGTCGAGAGCTACCACGACAGTTTCGAGGTGCCGGCGGTGACGCTGCGCCCGTTCAACACGTTCGGTCCCCGGCAGAGCGCCCGCGCCGTCATCCCGACCGTGATCAGCCAGCTCGCGGCCGGCGCGGACGAGATCCGGCTGGGCGCGCTCACCCCCACCCGCGACTTCACCTTCGTGGCCGACACCGTTTCCGCCTTCGTCACGGTCGGCACGGCGCCGGCTGACAAGGTGGTCGGCAAGCTGTTCAACGCCGGCACGGGCGGTGAGATCTCGGTCGGCGACCTGGTCACCCAGATCACCGAGCTGATGGGTCGCCCCGTGCCCGTGCGCGAGGAGACGCAGCGGCTGCGCCCCGACAACTCCGAGGTCATGCGCCTGGTGTGCGACAGCTCCAAGCTGCGGGAGGCCACCGGCTGGGCGCCGCAGCACTCCCTCGCCGACGGCCTCAAGGTCACCATCGACTGGTTCTGCGATCCGGCCAACCTGGCCCGTTACCGCCCCGGCAGCTACGCGGTCTGAACCGCGCGATACGAGGAGGTTCCCATGCACGCCGTGATCCTGGCCGGTGGCAAGGGGGTGCGGCTGCGGCCGTACACCACCAGCTTGCCCAAGCCACTCGTCCCCATCGGCGACCGGTACTCGATCCTGGAGATCATCATGCGGCAGCTGTCGCATCATGGCTTCCGCACGGTGACCCTGGCCATCGGCCACCTCGGCCACCTCATCCGCGCGTACGTCGGCGACGGCAGCCAATGGGGCCTGCAGTCCGTCGAGTACGCCACCGAGTCCAGCCCGCTCGGCACGATCGGTCCGCTGCTGACCATGCGCGACCGCCTGCCCGAGCACTTCATCGTCATGAACGGCGACGTCCTCACCGACCTGGACTTCGCCGACCTGATGCGCACCCACCAGGCGTCCGGCGCCGGCCTGACCGTCGCCACGTACGGTCGTGAGGTCAAAATCGACTTCGGCGTACTGGCGACGGAAGGCGAGCGCATCGTCGACTTCACCGAGAAGCCGACCATGGACTACCGGGTCAGCATGGGCGTCTACGGCCTGACGGCCAGCGTGCTGGACCGCTACACCCCCGGCCTGCCGCTGGGCTTCGACGAGCTGGTGCTCGACCTGCTCGCGAACAACCTCAACCCCCGGGCGTACCCGTTCGACGGCCACTGGCTCGACATCGGCCGCCCCGACGACTACGACCGGGCCAACGCGGAGTTCGACATCCTCGGCGACGTACTGCTCAAGGGCGCCCCGTCGTGACCCGTGTCCTCGTGTTCGGCGTCACCGGCTTCCTCGGCCGCCACGTCGCGGCCGCGTTCGCCGGCCGGCCCGGCACCGAGGTCGTCACCGCCGGCCGGCGGCCGGGCCCGGGCGGGGTCGACCATCAGGTCGACCTCGCCACGGCGGGCCCGGCCGCCATGGCCGACCTGGTCCGCGCGGTGGCGCCCGACGCGGTCGTCAACTGCGCCGGCGTCACCGGCACCGACCCGGTCGAGCTGGTCAGCGGCAACGTCGTGGCGGTGGCCACGGTGCTGTCCGCGCTGCACCGCACCGGGTTCGGCGGCCGGTTCGTGCACCTCGGCTCGGCCGCCGAGTACGGCATCACCCCGCCCGGGGTCGCCGTCACCGAGCGCACCCCCACGGCGCCGACCAGCCCGTACGGGGTGACGAAACTGGCCGGGACGGCGCTGGCGCTCGCCGCCCGCGACGAGCTGGACGTGACGGTGCTGCGGGTGTTCAACCCGATCGGGCCGGGCGCGTCGGAGAACCAGCTGGCCGGGCGGCTCGTCGCGCAGCTGCGGCGGGCCCGGGCCACCGGTGAACCCGCCACGGTCGGCGCGCTCGACGGGCACCGCGACCTCATCGACGCCCGCGACGTGGCGACCGCCGTCGTCGCGGCGGCGACGACCGGGGACGGGCTGCCGGGCGTACTCAACGTGGGTTCGGGCCGGGCCACCGCGTTGCGGGAGCTGGCCGCGGCGGCCGCCGACGCGGCGGGCTGCCCGCCCGTGCGCGAGACGGGCGCCGGGTCGCCGCACTCGGCGTCGCTCACCTGGCAGCGGGCCGACATCACGGTGACCAGCGCGGTCCTGGGCTGGCAGCCGGCCATCGACGTGGCCGCCTCGGTGGCCGACATGTGGCACGCGGCCGAGGTCCCCGCGTGATTCCCGCCGGGCGCCGCCTGGCCGTGCCGGCGTACTTCCATCCGGCTGTCGCCCGGGACGACTGGGTGACGCTCGCGGAGCACGCGGGGCGGCTGCGCGCGGTCGTGCTCAACATCGCCGACGGCCCCGGAGCCGCGCCCGAGCCGGTGCTCGGCGCGGCCATCCGGGCCGTCGCCGAGCGGGGCGGCACGGTGCTCGGCTACGTCGACACCGCCTACGGGGAGCGGTCCCCGGCCGCGGTCCGGGCCGACGCCGAACGCTACCGCGCCTGGTACCCGGTCGCGGGCCTGTTCCTGGACCGCGTCGTCACCGCAGCCGACCGGCTCGTCGCGCACGGGCGGGTCGTCGCCGCGGCGCGGGCCGGGGCGCCCGGCACGCTGGTCGCCAACCACGGGACGTGGCCGGCGCCCGCCTACGCGGACCTGGCGGACGCGCTCGTGACGTTCGAGGGGACGGCCGCCGCACACGCCGGCGCCCCCAGCCCCGCCTGGGCGTACGGGCTGCCGGCCGCGCGGTTCTGGCACCTCGTCTACGACGTCCCGGCCGACGGTCTGGCGGGCGTGCTGCGCCGGGCCGTCGCCGGTAACGTGGCGACCGTGCTCGCCACCGACCGCGCCGGCGCGAACCCCTGGAACGGTCTGCCCAGCTACTTCACGCACGCCATCGAGGCCTGGGAGCCGCACCGGGACGCCGCCGCCCGATGAGACCCGACCGGCGGTGGCTCATCATCGGCGTCGTGCTGCTCGCGGCCGCCGTGCTCGTCGGCGTACTCGCGGTGGTGAAGTCCGACCCGCAGGAGCAGGCGCGCCACGGCGGCGGCCCGACGCGGACGCCGCCGCTCAGCGGAACCCCGACGCCCCTGCCGCTCACGTCGGCGCCGCCGACGACCACCCGGCCCACGGCCACGGCCA
>NZ_BAAALT010000279.1:0-73311 GCF_039528515.1 Luedemannella flava | reverse complement strand
CACCCGGCGATCCGCTGCTGCTCCAGCCGCCGGCCGCGCCGACGTCGCGGCTCGCGACCGCGGCGGCGGCCGCGTCGGCGCCGCCGCCGGCCAAGGAGAAGAAGAGCTTTCTCCAGATGGAGATCACGCCAAAGCGGGTCAAGCGCGAGGAGGTCATGCACCTCTCCCGCCAGCTCGGCGCGTTCATCCGCGCGGGCCTGCCGCTCATCGAGGCCGTGCGGACCCTCGGTGAGGAGGCCGGCAACCCGACGCTGCGCAAGCTCATGGCCGACGTGGAGGGGGGCCTGCGCCACGGGGAGACGCTGTCGGACTGCTTCGACCGCTACCCGAAGGTGTTCCCCGAGTTCTACCGCGGCATCCTGCGCTCAGCGGAGCTGACCGGCCAGCTCGACACCGTGCTCGACCAGCTTGCGAAGTACCTGGAACGCGACATGGAAGCCCGGCGGCGGATCAAGGCGGCGGCCATCTACCCGTCGATGATCGCGGGAATGTCGCTGGTTACCGTCGTCGTACTGTCGGTGTTCACGCTGCCGCAGTTCAAGGAGTTCTTCGCCAGCCTCGACGCGGAGTTGCCGCTGTCCACGCGCATGCTGATGGGGCTCACCGATTTCCTCATCGACTGGTGGCCGGCAATGGGCGGCTCATTGGTGGCACTCGCATTGATCATCTTCCTGGCGTTGCGCACCGAGGGCGGCCGGCTGCTGCGCGACCGCATCCTGCTACGTACACCGGTCATCGGCGATGCGGTGCGGACGGCGCTGGTGGAGCGGTTCTGCCGGGTCATGTCCTCCATGGCCGGGGCTGGTGTGGCGCTGCCCGAGGCGCTCCGCGTCGCGACGGCGTCCCTGCGCAACCGGGTCTTCATCCGCTCGCTCGGCCACGTGCAGGAAGCGATGCTGGAGGGCCAGGGCCTGGCCACGCCGCTGGCCCGGACCGGGTTGTTCCCCTCCACCGCGGCCCGCATGATCCGGGTCGGCGAGGACACCGGCACACTGGACGACCAGCTCGACGTCACCGCGCACTACTTCGAGAGCGAACTGGACTACAAGCTCAAGAAGGTCACCAGCCTGTTCGAGCCAACCGTCATCGTCGTCATGGGTGTCATCGTGGGCTTTGTAGCACTGGCGCTCGTCCAGGCCATGTACGGCATCTTCAACTCGGGGGCGTTGTAGATGAACGCCCCACGCCAGCGCGGTGACCGGGGTGAGACCCTGATCGAGCTGCTCGTCGCGATTACTCTCATGGCGACCGCGATCGCCGTCATCATGGGCGGCATCGCCACGAGCGTGCGGATCAGTGACCAGCACCGCAAGCAGGCCACGGCCGGCGCGTCCGTCCGCGACTTCGCCGAGGCGATCGAGAACCGGCTCGCCAGCTCCGCGACCGGCTACGTGGAGAGCTGCTCGGCGATGAAGGCCACGTACGAAGGCGTCTACACGGCGCCCGCCGGCTACGTCCGTTCCATCGACATGTCGGAGGGATGGAACGGCTCGACCGGGACCTTCGGCGCCTGCGTCGACAGCGGAACGCTGCGGCGAATCACCCTGTCCGTACGGAGCACGGACAACCGGGCCAAGGAAGAGCTGCAACTGGTCATCCGCAAGCCCTGCCGACCTACGGACACGCCATGCTGACCCGCTTTGCCCCACGGCGTGACGACCGCGGCTTCACCCTCACCGAACTGCTGGTGGCGATCGTGCTACTCGGCATTATCGTCGGGCCGCTCGCCAGCGGTCTGATCACCTTCATGCGCAATATCGACAAGACGACCGGGCGGCTGTCCGAGTCACACGACCTGCAGATCGCCGCGGCGTACTTCGCGCAGGACGTGGAGAGCCTCGGCGTACGCAAGTGGACGGACACGACGTTCCCGCTCCTGCAGTCCGTCGAGACGAACGCGCCGGCGTCCGGCGGAGTCTCTGGCCGGGCGTGCGGTGGCGCCGGAACACCCAACGCCGTCGTGCGCCTGGCCTGGGACGACCCCACCAGTGCATCGGTCACCCCACCGCCGATCGTCCGGGCGGCGTACATCGTGACGACAGTCGGCACGGAGAAGCAGCTGCGACGCATCGTCTGTGTCGGGGCGAGCACCACGCCGGTGTCGAACATCGTCCTGGTCCACAACCTCGTCGACGCGGGTCCGGCGGACTGTACGCCCGTGGCGTGTGCGAACTACCCCGACATCCCGCAGAAGATCACCCTTCGTCTGGTCATCAAGAACGAGGCCAGCACGGCCACCTACGAGCACATCCTCATCGGACAGAGGAGGCAGACATGACGCGCGTTTTCCGTGCCATCGCCGCGCGACGCGCCAGGCTCGCCGATGATTCCGGCGCGTCGCTCGTCCTCGCGCTGATCTTCATTACCGTGGTCGCGGTGGTCATGGGCGTGGTCCTGTCGTTCGCCGAGACCAACCTGCGGACAACCCGCGCGCTGCGCTCCCAGGCGGCCACGGCGTCGGCCGCCGACGGGGCGGCAAAGGCGGCCATCGACCGCATCACGGGCAACACCTACGACCTGCAGGACGGGAGCAACTGTTTCGGGTCGGGGTCCACGCTGACCCTGCCCAACTTCTACACCGATGCGGGTGTTGCCGGCTCGGCGATGGTGGAGTGCCAGTTGGACGGCACCAACAGCGATCTGGCCGACGTCAACTCACACAACCGTCCGGCGAACGCCCTCACCGTGCTCGGCAGGCCTGGAACGATCCCTGACAACGACGCGATCTACGCCAAAATCAACGGCACCAGCAGCACGATGAAGGTCAAGGGCGGAGTCGTCGCCAACGCCGACGTCAACATTTTCCACGGCACCCTGAACGCGATCGGCGGCACTCAGGCGCGCGGTACGTGCTCCGGCAACATCACCCCCACGGCCTGCACCAACCCGGGCGTGGACGCGGTTGCTCCGGTCTACAGCACGCCGCCCGCCCCGGTCGTCGACCGGACCGACGTCCCGACGTGTCAGACCAACCCGGCCAACCCCATCACGTTCGAACCGGGCCTCTACACGGACTGGGACAAGCTCAACAAGGCCATGTCCTGCAAGAACAAGTTGTACCACTTCAAGCCGGGCAACTATTTCTTCGACTTCGACGGCGTCTGGAAAATGGTCGACGGAAACGTCATCGGCGGCAAGATGACGGGCAACTACAAGAACAGCACCAACATCACCAACCTGGCGGGCGCGTGCGTGAGTCCGGTGCCGCCGGACGACACGACCCCGTGGACGCACCCCGATACCGATGACGGTGTGACGTTCGTCTTCGGCAGGAAGGCCCGCCTGCTGATCGAGAACGACGCGCAGGTGGCTCTCTGCGGCCGGTACCGGGAAGCCGCACCGCCGATCGTCATCCAGGGCCTCATGGAGAACCTCGGCTACACCATCACGAGTCCCGTTTCGAAGCAGCGCACCGGGACCATGCTGGGACGGCAGACCAACGCCACCAACTGCGTGGACAGCTTCACCTGCGCACTCATCACCACGGACAAGAACGCCAACGACTTCAAGGCCCACATCCTCGGCACGGTCTACGCGCCGCAGGACTGGGTGGACCTGAGCCTCAAGAAGGAGCTGGAGTTCTACTTCCATGCCGGCGTCATCGTCAACCGCTTCAGCGTGGACGGCACCGGCAACACACTCGCGCCGACCCCGATGTTCGCGATCCCGGAGAAGAGCCCCGCACCGAGTCGGACGGTCGTCTGGCTCAAGGTGTACCTGTGCCCCGGTTCAGGCACCTGCACAGCCGGCGCCGGGCAGAAGCGCCTACTGGTCAAGGTGAACATCACTGACTCGCGGACAAACGCGCGCGGCATCACGGTGCTCAACTGGAGCGTGCAGCGGTGAATCTTGGGGGCGATCACGGCCCATAGGAGGTGATCGCCCCCAAGGTCCGCTAGCGGCGGCGGAGCGCCGTGACAGCCGCGACCGCCAGGCCGGGGAGCAGCGACACGACGAGGCAGCCCGCGAGCTGCGCGACGGACAGCGGCTCGGTGCCCAGCAGCGTCCGCAGCGGCCCGAACGCCACGGCCGCCACCTGCAGGAACGCCGACAACGCGACGGCCGCGAACAGCGACGGATTGCCCGGCACACCGTGCCGCCGCGGCACCCGCACCGCGAGCGCGACGCCGAGCTGGGCCAACCCCAGCGTCACGAACGCCATGGACTGCCAGGGCGCCCCGGTCTCCCGCGCCCACACCGCGACCCCGAGCACCACCAGCGAGATCGCCGCGCCGGTCCACAGCACCACCGCCACCAGCCCTCGTCCCAGGACCGACTCCGACGGGGGCCGTGGCGGCCGACGCATGTTCCCCGGCTCGGCGGGCTCCGCGCCCAGCGCCACCCCGGGCAGGCCGTGCGTGAGCAGGTTGACCCACAGGATCTGCGCCGGTAGCAGCGGTACGGCCAGCCCGAACGCCGGCCCGACCAGCATCACGACGATCTCGGCGAGCCCGCCGGACAGCCCGTACCCCAGAAAGCGGCGGATGTTGTCGTAGATGCGCCGGCCCTCGTGCACGGCGGTGGCGACGGTGGCCAGGTTGTCGTCGGTGAGGACCAGGTCGGCGGCCTGCCGGGCGACCTCGGTGCCGCCCGCGCCCATGGCCACACCGATGTCGGCGCGGCGCAGCGCCGGGGCGTCGTTGACGCCGTCGCCGGTCATGGCCACGATGTGCCCGCGTTCCTGCAGCGCGGCGACGATGTCGAGCTTCTGCTCGGGCCGGACCCGCGCGAACACCCGCGCGTCGTCGACAGACCCGTCCCCGGAATCGAACGAGACGACCCCGTCGGTGGCGATGCCGACCTCGCCGGCGATGGCGGCCGCCGTGGCCGGGTGGTCCCCCGTGATGAGGACCAGGTGGATGCCCGCCGTGTCGAGCGCGGCGGTGGTCGACGCCGCCTCGGGCCGCACCGGGTCGCCGATGCCGACCAGCCCCAACGGCGCGAGGCCGGCGGCGCGCAGCCCGTCCTCGGCCGAGTCGACCGGCCCGCCCGCGACCGCGAGCACCCGCAGCCCACCGTCGGCCAGCGACCGGGCCGCCGCGGTGAGGGCGTCGCGCACCGCCGCCGGGCAGTCGGTGACAGATTCATCGAGTACGACCTCAGGGGCGCCCTTGCACGCGACGACGAGCCCGCCGTCGCGCCGGTGCACCGTGACCATGCGGCGGGTGAGCGCGTCGAACGGCTCCTCCGCCACACGGGGCGACCCTGCCCGCACCGCGGCGACATCGAGGCCACACCGCCCGGCGAAGGCGAGCAGCGCGCCCTCCACCGGGTCGCCGAGCGACGTCCACACCGGGCTGTCGGCCGAGGGCGGCGCGAGCTGCGCGTCGTTGCACAAAGCGACGGCCGTTGCCAGCTCCTCCAGCCCGGTGACCTGTGCGGACACCGAGCCCGTCGGGTCGTACCCCCGGCCCTGGATCTCGATCCCGTCGCCGGTGGGGGTCACCGCGCGGCGCACGCCCATGCGGCCCTCGGTGAGGGTGCCGGTCTTGTCGGTGGCCAGCAGCGTCACCGAGCCGAGCGTCTCGACGGCGTGCAGGCGGCGGGCGATCGCGTGGCCGCGCGCCATGCGCATCGCACCGAGGGCGAGCGCGAGGGTCACCACGGCCGGCAGCGACTCGGGCACGGCGGCGACGACGAGGCTGACCGCGGCGAGGGCCATCTCCCCCACGGGCTGGCCGTTGGCGATGCCGAGGACCATGACGAGGGCGGAGAGCGCGACGGCGACGAGGCCGAGCGTCCGGCCGAGCTGGGACAGCCGCCGCTGCAGCGGGGTGGGGCCGGGTCGGGTCGCGGCGACCAGGGCGGCGATGCTGCCCAGCGCGCTGTCGGCGCCGGTGCGGGTGACCCGGGTGAGCGCCCGGCCGGTGAGCACGACGGTGCCGGCCGACACGTCGTCGGGCACCGCCCGGACGACGGGCACGGACTCGCCGGTCAGGGCGGACTCGTCGAGGCTGAGCTGGCTCGCCTCCAGCAGCGCGGCGTCGGCCGGCACGATGTCGCCCTGGGCGAGCACGAGCAGGTCCCCGCGCACCACCTCGGCGGCGGACACGACCTGGTCGGCGCCGTCGCGGCGCACCCGGGCGGTCGGCGCGGCGAGCTGGTGCAGGGCGGTGATGGCGCGGTCGGCGCGGACCTCCTGGACGACGCCGATCGCGGTGTTCACGATGACGACGCCGAGGATGACGGCGGTGTCGGTCAGGTCGCCGAGCGCGACCGTGACGACGGCCGCGACGAGCAGCAGCGCAACGAGCGGGTCGGCGAGCTGGCGGGCGACGCGGCGCCAGATGCGAGGCGGCCTCGGTGGCGGCACCTCGTTGCGCCCGTCGCGGTCCAGCCGCCGCGCGGCCTCCGCTCGGGAAAGTCCGGACTGTGTCTCCTCGCGCGCCCGTACCGCCACAGCGTCCACGGTCTCAGAGTCACCGGCGCCGATGGGATCCGGCAGGGCCGACCGGCACTCCTCGGGGTGACGGACGGACTCAGGCGACGGCTGGCAGGCCGGCCGACCGGTACGTGCGGCCGTCGTCGGCGACCACGGCGAACTCGTGGTCGGGCAGCTCGGCGAGCCAGGCGACGCCGGCGCGGCCCATGGCCATGGCGGCCGTGGCGTACGCGTCGGCCACCCCAAGGTCCGGGCCGACGACGGTGACGGAGCGCAGCGCGGTCGCGCCCCGGCCGGTGAACGGGTCGACGACGTGCGGACCGCGCTCGTAGCTGCCGGACGTGGCCACGGCCGCGTCGGTCAGCTCCAGCACCCAGGACAGGCCGGACGCTTGCGAGGGGTGCCGGATGCCCACCCGCCAGGGGCGACCCGACGAGCTGCGACCGCGCAGACAGACGTCGCCGCCCGCGTTGAGGCAGTGGTTGCCGACGCCGCGAGCGGCGAGCTGCTCGGAGGCCACCCGCACCGACCAGCCCTTCACGTACCCCGACGGGTCGAACCGGCCGGTGGCGTACGCGTCGAAGTACCCGCCCGTCGTTTCCCACAGCCGGGCGCACTCGTCGAGCACGTGCCGCAGGTCGGCGCTGCGCCGCGCCTCGGGCAGCGCCCCGATGAGGCTCACCTCGCTGTCGTCGCGGTACGTGCTGAACCGCGCGTCGACCAGCCGCAGCCACGCGAACACCTCGTCGGTGGCGGCGGCCAGTTCGTCGGGCGGCAGCGGGTCGGCGATGTCCAGGCTGATGGCCGTACCCATGATCTGCTCGACCCGGCGCCAACCGACGCGGTCCGTCATGAGCGGAAGTTGGCCTTGTCGAGGGCCGCCTGCAGCGACCGGAGGTAGCCCTCGCTGGTGACGGTCGCCCCGCTCACCGTGTCGACGTCGGCGCTCTGCGCCTCGATGACCTTGTCGTGCAGGATCGGCAGGGCGTACCGGTTGATCTCCGCGTCGCGGGGGTTGCCGGCGGGCTGCTGCAGCACGACGACGTCTGTGATCTTCCCTGATTTGATCTTCACTTGGACCTGCACGGGTCCCCACCGGGTCTGCACGGCGGGTCCGTTGACGGTGACGCTCCTGGCGGTCGTCGACTTCCTGGTGGGCTGGGGTGAAGGTTCCCCGGAATCCACCACTCCCTCGGGCGCGGCGCCCGTCGCGATCACCGTGCCGCCGCCGCGCGGCGGGCCGGCCGTGCTCGTGCGGTAGCTGAACAGCAGCACGACCACCGCGACCGTGGCCATGAACGCCATCGTGATCCTGCGCATCAGCGGCCTCCCCGCCCCGACGTCACCACGCGAACTCCTCCGCCCTGATCCGCTGCGCGGGCACCCCGGCCGCGCGCAGCGCCCGCCGCGCGGCGGCCATCCACTCGCCCGGCCCGCACAGGTATGCCTCCGCGAATGCCACGTCCGGCACCAGCCGGCGCAGCACGACCGCGTCGTCGTCGCCCCGCCCGACCAGGTACGCCGGCAGGAACGACGGCCGGTTCGGGCGCGGCCCGGCGAGGTAGACCACCCGCAGGGGCCGGGCGGCGGCGATCGCCTCGAGCTCGCCGGCGAACACCGCCTCCCGAGGATCGCGCACCCGGTACAGCAGCACCACCGGGCGGCCCGCGATGTCCGGGTCATCCAGCAGCGCCCGCAACGGGGTGATCCCGATCCCGGCCGCGAACATGACCACGGGCCGGCGGCTCGGCGGCCCGGCGGTCGGCGCCCCGTACGGGCCCTCGACCAGGACGCGCGTGCCGGGCCGCAGCCGCGCCACGCGGCCACTGCCGTCGCCCGCGTCCTTGACCGTGATGCGCAGCTCCCCCGGCCGGGGTCCGGCCGACAGCGAGTAGGGATGGGCGCGCGACCAGCCCGGGCCGTCGAGGAAACGCCACTGCAGGAACTGCCCGGGCCGCACCGGCAACCGGTGCAGCCGGCGTCCGCGCAGGTAGACGGACACGACGCCGGGCGCCTCGGTCGTCACGCGCGCCACGACGAGCCGGTGCCGCAGCGTTCGCCACAACGGTAGGCCCGCCCGGAACACCACCACGGCGGCCAGCGCGGACAGGTAGAGCGTCCACCAGTAGACGCGGGCCCAACCGGTGGCGACGAAATCCTCGCCGGTCCAGAGCTGATGCGGCAGCGCGAGCGCGATGCCGAGGTAGGCGTACAGGTGGATGAGGTGCCACGACTCGTAGCGCAGCCGCCGCCGGGCCGCCCGCACGGACGTCACCACCACGGCGACGATGAGCCCGGCCGCCGCCGTGGCCAGAAGCATTCCGGGGTACGTCGTGACGAGGCGCCACGCCTGCGCGAGGACGCCGGTGCGCGTCGTCGCGGCGTACCCGAGGGTGATGAGCGCGATATGCGCGGTGAGCAGCCAGAACGACCAGAAGCCGAACAGCCGGTGCTTGCGGGCCAGCCGGTCCTGCCCGTACGCCCGCTCGATCCACGGGACGCGGGCCATGAGCAGGACCTGCAGCAGCATCAGGTCGGCCGACAGCAGCCCGGTGAGCCGGCCGAGCGCCGTGAGGCCGTGGTCGGCGGCGCCGAGGGCCTGCACCCCGCCGTGGCCGGTCCACAGCGCCAGGACGACGATGACGGTCGCGATCGCGGCGGCGCCCGCCGCGTCCCGCCACCACGGACCCGGTCGCCGCGTCGTCGCGCGGGCGACCGGCCGGGCTATCGGGGGTGCACCCTCCAGCGTGGCCGTCATGTCTGCAGGCTGACGCCGCTGTGTCGGAACTCGCTGGGAACCGACCGTGAATCCGCCTCCTGACACCCGCGCGGGCGACCCGTCGTCACCCGCCCGGGCCGACCGCCCTACCGGCGCTCGCCCAACAGGCGGGTGGCCAGCACGGCGGCCTGGGTGCGCCGCTCCAGGCCGAGCTTGGCGAGCAGGCTCGACACGTAGTTCTTGACGGTCTTCTCGGCGAGGAACATCTTGGCCGCGATCTCGCGGTTGGTGAGGCCCTCCGCCACGTACTGCAGGATGCGGCGCTCCTGCTCGGTGAGCGACTTGAGCTCCTGCGGCTCCTCGACGGGGTGGCGGATGCGCTCGAGCACGCGCTGGGTGACGGCCGGGTCGAGCAGCGACTGCCCGGCGGCCACCCGGCGCACCGCGTCGACGAGGTCGGTGCCCCGGATCTGCTTGAGCACGTAGCCCGACGCGCCGGCCATGATGGCGGCGAACAGGGCCTCATCGTCCTCGTACGACGTGAGGATCAGGCCACGGATGGAGGGGTCGACCGAGCGGATGTCGCGGCACACGTCGATGCCGTTGCCGTCCGGCAGGCGCGCGTCGAGGATCGCCACGTCGGGGCGCAGCGCGGGGGCCCGGTGGGCGGCCTCGACGGCCGAGCCCGACTCCCCGACCACCTCGATGTCGTCCTCGGCGTCGAGCAGCTCGTGCAGGCCGCGACGGACGACCTCATGGTCATCAAGAAGAAAGACTCGGATCACCCATACTTTGTACCCTGCCGAACCGCCAGACCCAACAGGGTCGAAGGTCCCGCCGGTACCTCAAGGCTTCCGCAAGCCCGGTTAGTGAGCCACGCCACACACAACACGGTGCCGGGCCGCTGTCGCGACCCGGCACCGTGCCCGGGGGATAGGGAGGGAGTCAGACTGTCGCGGCGACGTTCTCGGGTTCCGGGACCGCGAAGCCCTTGGTCTTCGGAGTGATCAGAGCGTGGATCAGGCCGGCGATGCCGAGCAGGAGCAGCAGTCCGGCGGCGCCGAAGGCGACCCACGCGGCCTGGGCGGCCTTGTCACCGAAGACGCTGAACCCGTACGAGGTGAGCAGCAGGCCGCGCAGGCTCTCGCCCTTGAAGAGGGTGTCGCGCTGGGCGGTCACGCCGTCGAGCTGCTTCTGCAGGTCGGCCAGGTTGGGGGCGTTGGCGGCCGTGGCCTCGGCGACCTGCGCCTTGAGCCCGCTCTGTACACCACCGAGGTCGGCGTAGGTCTTGCCGCCCGCGATGTTCTTGATGTGCAGACCGATGTACTCGTTGGCGTAGCACTCGGCCTGCTTGCCCGTGGTCAGCGCCTTGCCGGCGTACTCCACCAGGCAGGCGGCCTTCTTCTCCTCGTCGCTGAGCTTGTCCGCGGCGGTGAACTTGATGTGCTGCTCGCTGAGCTGGTCGGCGACGTAGGTCTTAGCGAAGTTCGCGTTGCTGTTCAGGACGATGCCCGCGATCAACAGCAGTCCGGCGAGTACCAGGCCGCCGGTGCCGAACAGGATGTCCAGGGTCCGACGCTTCATTTTCTCGATCTCCTTGAGGGGGCCGGCGGGTTTGCCAACACGGAAATCGTGCGCCCGCCACCCCCGCCCCGAGCAGGGCACAAGGCCCTGTCCGGGGCGGGACCACGGTCACCGCCCCGGCAGGACCCTGCGGTTCCTACTTCAGGTGCGTCGCGAGCGGAATGCCCTGGTTGCGAATCGCCGTCGCGACCACGGCCGCGATCTGGTTGGCGCCGACGGCCTCGACGTGGGTGTGGTCGTTGCAGAGGAACGCGCCGACCGCGCCCGTCGTGTAGTCGCCGTTGTTGGGGCACAGCTTCAGAGAGTTGTACAGGTTCACGCTCACGGTGCGCAGGTCGATGAGGTACGCCCCATTGGCGCTCGCCGCGTCGCGGGTCTCCGCGAGAAGCCCCGGTTGCCGACGGCCGTGCTGCCACTGCAGGTGATGGCCGCGACGGCGTGACGAAGATGGGCCTGGCGCCGCGCGCCCTGGCGGCCCTCGCCATGACCCCGAGCAGCTCCTTGAACCGGGCCGAGCCGACGTGCCGGGGGCCGTTCGCGTCGCCGTCGTTGATGCCGAACTGGACGATCAGGAAGTCGCCCGACTTCATCCCGTTGAGCATGGCCGGCCAGCGCGTCGAGTACGTCGTGGAGCTCAGCACGCACTCCCCCGCCGAGTTCTTCGTGCTCGTCACGTTGGGGTCGTACAGCCAGGTCTGGACGCTGCGCCCGCCCACAGCGCTGTTGTTCACCGTCACCCCGGTCCTGAAGTAATAGACGACGCTGCAGCCGGCCGCAGCCGCGGGGCGACGGCGACGGCGACGGCGACGGCGACCGCGAACCCTCCGGTGAGGACCGTCACGACGGCAATGACCATGATCGCCATTCGGCGTCGGGAGATGCACACGGGTACGGCTCCTCGCGAGGGGGAAGGAGGTAGCCGCCATCGTGACGCCTGTCGATACGCGACGCGAGCAGGTCCTATTCGCCAGCATGAATGTAATTTCCGCTCCGTCGAACCCGACGGGGCGGAGCGGAGCTTCAGGCGGCCAGCCGGTCGTACCCCACGCCGATCGGTCGGATGGACTCCGTGGCCACCGCGACGGTGCCGGCCAGGCGCTCGGCGAGCGCCCGGGCCTGGGCGCGGATCTCGGGCACGGCGGTGGTCTCCCACAGCCCGCCCCGTCGCAGCGGCCCGACCGTCCACAGTCGGTCGTGGGTACGGCCCGTCGTGTCGCGCAGCCGGCCGGCGGCGTCCGCGTCGAGGCCGAGCCCGTGCGGCCCGGGCCGCACGAGGCCGTCGGCCAGCAGGGTGGTGAGCAGCGGCCCGGCCGCCTCGGGCAGCCGGCACGAGCCGGTGCATACCACGACCGCGCCGTAGTCGGCGCGACGACCGTCCTCGAAGGTCACCGCGAGCGTGTCGCCGTCCGGCCCGACGCGGGTCGGCCGCCCGGCGGCGACGGTCAGCCGCCCCGCCGCGCGCAGCGCGTCGACCTTGTCGGCCACCACGGGCGCCATCCGGTGCCGGTGCACCTCCCAGTGCCGGGCCAGGTGCCGCAGGAACGTGTCCTGCTCCGCGGCGTCGAAGCCGGACCACAGCGCGTCGAGGTGCGGCCGCAGGCCGTCCACGACCGGCCGCCAGTCGCCGCGCCCGGTCGCCTCGCGCAGTTGGCGGACCAGGGGGCGCAGCCGGGTCTCGTAGCGCAGCGTGACGGGCGGGGCCGCCGGGCCGTGGGCGCGCGGCAGCAGCCCGTGCCGGGACACCGCCGTGACCGGGCCCAGGTGTCCCGCCTCGGCCAGGCTGAGGACGACGTCGACGGCGGTGAGGCCGGTGCCCAGCAGCAGGACCGGCGCGCCGCGCCCGACGGCGTCGAGCGCCCGGGGCACCCACGGGTCGGCGACGTAGCCGGGATGCGTGCGCGCCGCCCCGGTGACGGCCGCCGGGGTCCCGCCGCCGGAACCCCCCACAGCGAGCACGGCCCGGTCGGCCAGCAGGCGCCGGCCGTCGTCGAGCACCAGGGCGCACCCGTCGGCGCCCGTGCTGACGCGCGCGACCGGGGAGTCGAACAGTCGCAGCCGCCCGGGGTACGCGCACGCGGCGGCCTCGAGGCTCGCGTAGAGGTAACGGCCGAAGTGCCGGCGGGACACGAACGCGTCGGCGTCGGCCGCGATGCCCCGGCCGCGCAGCCAGGTCACGAAGTGCCCGGGGTCGTCGGGGTCGGCGCTCATCGCGCCCGCCCGGGAGTTGAGCAGGTGCCACGGCTTGGCCGCGCCGTACGCCACGCCGGCGCCGGGCGTGCCGGGCTCGATCAGCAGCACGTCGTCGTCGGTACATCGCAACACCTGCAGGACGACCAGCGCCCCCGAGCATCCGCCGCCGATCACCGCTGTCGTCCGCCGCATGGTCGCTCCCGTCACCGAAGGGCATTGCCTACTAAAACCATAGGCAATGTGGGTTAGGCTGGCCAGGCCTTGCGGCATCCTTCTTAATTCCCATAGGGTTAATATGGTATCGGCTTCATATCGAGGGAGAGTCCGTGAGCATCGTCGTGGTTTCCGGCAACCCGCGCGCCGGGTCGCGCACGTCCACGCTGGCCGGCGCCGTCGGCGACGCCATCGCCGAGCGGCTGGGCCTCGACGCCCCCACCACCATCGAGGTCGGCGCGCTCGGCGCGGGCCTGATGACGCCCGGCGACGAGCCGACCGCCGCCGCCGTGGCGGCGCTGCGCGGGGCGGAGGTCCTGGTGGTCGCGACGCCGACGTACAAGGGCAGCTACACCGGCGTGCTCAAGGTGCTGCTCGACCAGCTGCCCGCCAACGCCCTCGCCGGCAAGCGGGCCGTGCCGGTCGTGACGGCGGGCATCGCGCCGCAGGCGGAGGCGGCGGCCGCGCTGCTGGCCCAGCTCCTGGCCGAGCTCGGCGCCGACGTGGCGCCGGGCCTGCCGGTCGTGGAGGCCCGGCTGCCCGACGCCGCCGCCCTCGCCAAGGCCTACGCCGACGCGCTGGACAGCACGTCGAGGTAGTGCTGGTTGAACATCACGCCCAGCACGTTGCCGAACGGGTCGACCACCGACGCGGTCACGAAACCGGGACCGCGCTCGGTGGCCTTCTCGTGCACGGTCGCGCCGCGGGCGAGCAGCCGCCCGACGGTCGCGTCGACGTCGTCGACGTGCCAGTAGACGACCGCACCGCCGACGCGGTCCGTGCCGTGCGGGGCGAACCGGGCGTCGACGATGCCCAGCTCGTGCTGGTGGTCGCCGAGGCGGAACTCGACGTAGCGCGGCGGCCCGTCGACCGGCCGCGTGAAATAGGCGTCGACCCCCAGCAGCTCGGCGTACCAGCGCCGGGCCGCGTCCACGTCCTCGGCGAAGAAGCTGACGGTGGTGAGTCCGCGCAACATCGGGTTCTTCCTCTCGTTCGGTGACCTGACCAGCGTCGCGCCTAAAGTGCTCACCTTCTGAGTACTTTCTCGGGCAGTCTTACGGGCATGAGGGCTGACCGGCTCGTGGCCGTACTCCTGCTGATGCAGAACCGTGGGCGGGTGACCGCGGCCGACCTGGCGCGGGAGCTGGAGGTGTCCGTCGCGACGGCGCGACGTGACCTGGAGGCGCTGTCCGCCGCGGGCGTGCCGGTGTACCCGCAGCCGGGGCGGGGCGGCGGCTGGTCGCTCGTCGGTGGCGCGCGTACCGACCTCAGTGGGCTGTCGGCGACCGAGGCACGGGCGCTGTTCCTGCTGCTCGGCCCCGCCACGACGGACAGCGGCGCGGCCCGGTCGGCGCTGCGCAAGCTGGTCCGGGCGCTCCCGCAGACGTTCCGGGCCGACGCTGAGGCGGCGGCGGGCGCGACGATGGTCGACCCGACCCGTTGGGGCGACCGCGAGCGGGACCGGCCGGCGCTGGTCGACCGCCTGCAGGACGCCGTGGTGGCCCGCCGCCGGGTCCGGCTGACCTACGGTGGCCGCACCGGCGAGCGCACGGAGCGGCTGGTCGACCCGTGGGGGCTGGTCGACAAGGACGAGGTCTGGTACCTGGTCGCGGGCACCGACCGGGGGCAGCGCACCTTCCGGGTGGACCGGATCGTGGCGGCCGAGGCGACGGACGGGCGGTTCGACCGCCCGAACGAGTTCGCGCTCGACGAGGCGTGGCGGCGGGTGGTCGGCGAGGTCGAGGCGAAGCGTTCGACGACCTCAGCGACCGTCCTCATCGACACCCGGTTCGCGCCGATCCTGCGCGACCACTTCGGCCGGCACTGCCACCCGGACGGCAGGACGGACGACGGCCGGGCGCGGCTGCGCGTCTCGGCGCCCACGGCGCTGGACATCGCGCGCACGCTCGCCGGCTGGGGCTTCCTCGTCGAGGTCGTCGATCCGGACGCCGTCCGCGCCGAACTGGCCCACATCGGCGCCGAGCTGACCGCCCGTCACGCCGTCAACATGTCGGTGGAGGTCCGTAAGCTCCGGGCCGTGGCCGCACCCGAAGAGGAGAATCTCATGGCGACCTTCAGCCAGTCCGACGACCTGCGGAACGCGGAGTTCCGTGACGTGAACCTGAGGGGCGCGCGGTTCGTCGAGTGCGACCTGTCCGGCGTGGTGATGCGCGGGGTCGACATCGCGGGGTCGGACATCGACGCCCCGTGGCTCTCGGAGGACGGGAGCGTGCTGCGCGTCAACGGCGTCGACGTCGCACCGTTCGTCGATACCGAGCTCAACCGGCGCTTCCCCGGGCGCGCCGAGCGGCGGGCCGCGGATCCGGACGGCCTGCGCTCGGCCTGGGCCGCGCTCGAGCGCACCTGGGCGGCCACGCTCGATCGTGCGGCGGCGATGCCAGCCGGCACCGTCGACGTCACGGTCGACGGCGAGTGGTCGTTCGCGCAGACGCTGCGGCACCTGGTGCTGGCCACGGACATGTGGCTGGGCAGGGCGATCATGGAGCTGGAGCAGCCGTTCCATCCCCTCGGGCTGATGCACACCGGCAACGACGCCTTCGACATGTCGGTCTTCACCACCCACACCCCGACCTACGCCGAGGTGCTCGAGGCCCGGGCCGACCGCGTGTCCATGGTGCGCGACGTCCTGGCCAGGATCACCCCGGAGGATCTGGCCGCCGCGCGGAGAAACCCGCACAATCCGGAGCACCCGCAGACCGTCCGCTCGTGCCTGCACGTCATCCTCGAGGAGGAGTGGGAGCACCACCGGTTCGCCGTCCGCGACCTCGACGCCATCGAGGTGGGGCCGGGCGCCTGACTGGCCCACCCGGTCCGCCTAGTCGTTGCTGTACCCGCAGGCCATGTCGGCGGCCGCGCGCTGCCATTCGACGTCGTACGGCGAGCGGTCGCCCGTGTAGGAGAAGCTGTCGGGCGCGTCCGCCGAGAGGTGCGTGTCCGGCTGCACGTCGACCGTGCGGTCGCCCCACAGCCAGGTCACCTGGACGGGCACCGGCCACGCCCCGGTCGGCACGGCGGCACAGTCGGTCACCTCGTATTCCAGGACGATGATTGACTGCGCGCCCGGGCCCAGCGTCACGCCCGCGCCCGAGGTGCCGGTGAGGCGCAGCCCCGGACCCGACCGCCCCACGCCGGTGACGGTGACGTCGGTCAGGCCCTCGTTGGCCACGAGAAGGTGGTAGCGGAACGTGCCCCTGGTCTCGACGTCCATGCCGTAGGCGCTCGAACCCGGCCAGGCGACCCGCGGGGTCACCAGGCCGGCCCACCACGCGGCGAAGCCGGCCGACGCGACGAGCATGGCCGCGCCGATGGTCAGCCACAGGCGCAGCGCCGTGCGGCGCGTCAGGCGCCCCTCATGCGGATCCAACCGCGCCCACACCTCGTCGCTGAGCAGCGCCGACATGGTCACCCTCCCCGGTTCGTTTGCTCAATGTAGCAATGACTTGCTACATTGAGCAAGACCGCGACAAGAGGAGGCCGGCGTGTCGGTGAGGTTGGGCGTGCTCGGGCTGCTCGGGTTTATCGCGTTGGCGCCCGTCCTGCTCGCGATCCACTATTCGTACGGGCCGGTGACCCGCTTCCGGGTCGCCCGCTTCGCCCGCCGGCAGAACCTGACCATCACCCCCGACAACGGCGGCACGGTGATCCGTTATCTGGCCACCACCCGGCGCTGGCGCGCGGCCGGCATCGTCGTCGGCTACCTCGCCTCGATCACGATCAGCGCGCTGCACCACGGCTTCACCATCTCGTCGATCGCGCTCTTCGCCGGCTGGTTCGTCGGGGCGCTCGCGGCCGAGGCGCGCGTGGCGCACCTGCGGCACGGCGAGCGGCGCGCCGCGTCACTGACCGTGCGCCGCCCGGCCACCTACGTCGGCCCCGTCGCGCGGGCCTACCTGCCGGTGGCCGCCGGGCTGTCGGCGCTGGTCGCGCTCGCGACGGCTATCGTCGCCGCGAGCGGCCGACCCGTCGGGCTCGAAGGCCTCTGGCTGTTCCTGCTCGCCGCCACCGTCGTGGTCCTGGTCGGACTGGCGGGGCGGGTCGTGCTGCGGCGGCCCCAGCCGGCGGCCGCACCGGACGTGATCGCCGCCGACGACGCCGTCCGGTCCCGGTCGCTGCACGCGCTCGGCGCCGCCGGCGGCACGCTCGTGCTCTACTGCGTCATGGCCCAGCTCGCCGTCCTGCCGACCAGCGGCCGGGCTGCCGAGGCGATCACCGCCATCAACGGCCTGGGCGTCCTCGTGGTCCCTGTTCTCGGCTACGTGCTGGCCACCCTGCGTGGGCCGGACCGGCCCGGGTCCGCCCCGCCCGCCGGCGCCGTCACGACGGAGGCCGTCGCCCGGTGATCGTCGAGGTCGACCCCGCCAGCGCGGTCCCGCCGTATGAGCAGATCCGCGCCCAACTCGCCACGATGATCTCCACCGGGACGCTGCCGGTGGGCGCGCAGCTGCCCCCTATCCGGCAACTCGCCGCCGACCTGGGGATCGCCGCGAACACGGTCGCCCGGTCCTACCGGGAGCTGGAGTCGCAGGGCCTGGTGACGAGCCGGGTCCGGCACGGCACCACGGTCGCCGACCAGGCCGCCCGGCTGACCGAGGCCGAGATCCGCTCGCGCCTGGACGAGGCCGCCCACACGTACGCGGCGCTCGCCCGCCAGCTCGGGGTGTCCGACGCGGCGGCGGCCGACGCCGTGCACGCCGCCCTCGCGGTGCGCGCCGCCGCGCGCTGATTCCCGGGCGGCTACCCGGCCCCGGGAGTGGACGGCAGCCCTCGGGCGAATGTCTCCGGTGGCAGGCCGAACCGGCCGGCCAGGTCCACGCACCCGTGGCACGGATCAAGCGGCGAACCGTCCGGCAGGTAGACACCGCCGCCGACCATGGCCAGGCACCCCGGCGGGACCACGTCGGTCAGGCTGACGGGCCCAACCCAGTCCGACCTGTCCGCGATATTCTGCGCGAACTGCCCCAGCACGTCCGCCGAGGCGCAGGACAGGTTGTTCCACTGGATCCACGGCCCGTCCTGACGGACCGCCGCATCCGACCATGCCCGGTACCACTCGGTGAACGAGTCGGCGACCTTGGCGTACGTCTTGTCGGAACCGACCGCGTCGACCCAGACCTGGCCTCGCTCCGGCCCGTCGAGCCGCAACACCCACGCGACGTGGCACCCCGCGTGCGCGAGCAGCACGGCGTCGCCGATCCGACGGGGCCACTCGAGGCCGTAACCCGGACCAGCGCCAACGGCAGCGACCTCAGTGAGGAAAGCGCGGTAGTCGTTCGGCAGCGGACCTGTCTTCCGCTCGACGGCGGCCAGTTCTTCCCCGGTCAGCGGGACGGCGAGCGCTCCTTTGTGGTGATGCCACCCCGGCCAGCCTTCGGCACGCGACGGCCCGGCTGTCGACGGGTCGAACGCCGCGAGCGTCCGGGTCAACTCGTCCCGGGTGAGGTCCACACCGGACGACGGCGCTGCGACGTCCACGGGAACCAGCATGGCCAGCTCCCGCAGGAGCGTCATACCGCCGAACGGCTCCGCCGCCACGTGCTCGAACATGCCCGTGCACCCCGGCCAGTCGGCGCCGTTGATTTTCACCTCCACCGAACGGTGGTCGTGGATGTCCAGGACGAACGCGCTCAGCAGGGCGCCGCTCGCCATCGCGTGCACGGGCAGCGTCCCGGAATCCAGCACTGCGGCCGTGAGCCAACGATCGGCGAAGCGCGCCCGCGCCGCCGCGATGCGCTCCTGGGGCGACGGGCCGGGGGCGAAGAGCATCGAGCGGTCCATCGCGGCCACCACCACACGGAACCGCCGTCCACCCAGGACGGTCTCGAACTCCTCGGCGTCGGGAAACGCGCCTGCCGTGGGAACCGGCTGGCCCGTGACCCCGGCCTGCAGGACCGGCCCGAACGCGCACGCCCATTGGCAGGCACCCTCGACGATCGCGGTCTCCCGCGATTCCCCGTATCCGCTCACCGAGGCGAAGATCGGCGTGTCCCCCACCACGCCGGTGATCTCGAAGTACAACCTGGCGGCCTGCAGCCCACCGGTCGGATCGACCCCGGGCACGTGGCAGGTGATCGCGAGGTCGCCCACCCCGAGCCGCACCGTCTGCCCGTCAATGGTGGCGTTCGGAAAGTGACGGGCGATGGTCTGGGTGAGCAGGCCGTCGGAGGAAACCGGTGCCTTGCGTGATCGACGTCCGAACATCGCGACATTGTGCACGCCCGGTCAGCCGGCCGCTGCCCCGATCAGCGGGCGACCGAGCGGACCAGGTCCAGCACCTTGTCCCGGGTGGATACGAACTCCACCGCATGCCGCGGCTCCGCCGACCTGGGCAGGCCGGAGACCTGGTCCAGGACCACCCGACCCGGTCGGGCCGACAGCGCGACGATGCGGGTGCCCAGGTAGGCGGCCTCGTCCCGGCTGTGCGTCACGAGAATCACGGTGGTGCCGGTGACCTGCCACAGCGACCGCAGCTCCTCCTGCATGCGCTCGCGGGTGAGCGCGTCGAGCGCCGCGAACGGCTCGTCCAGCAGCAGGATGCGCGGCCCCCGGCGCGAGCGCCCGGGCGATCGCGGCCCGCTGCTGCATGCCACCCGACAGCAGGCCGGTGTCGGCCAGCCAGGTGGGCACGTTCTTGTCGAGCAGCTTGGTCAGGTACGCCAGGGCGAGGACGACGACGATGCCGCCGGCGATCCACGCGATCCTGGCCGGGCTGTTCGCGGGTCGCTCCTCGGTGGTCGCCGCGGGAGCCGCAACGTCGTGGCCATTACTGCAGCACCCCCTTCGTGATGACCCCGGTGAGGATCAGCGCGATGAGGAGCAGACCGACGACGGTCGCGGCCCAGTCCTCGCTGATGTGCAGGCGTTTGCGCTCCTCATTACTCATGGACGTCTCCGTTCGGGCGGTGGTGGACGACGGTGATCGGCGCGCCGTCGGTGAGCCGGTAGCCGACGCCGCGGGTGGTGGTGACGATGTCGGCGCCGAGCTTGGCGCGCAGCCGGCTGACGTGGACGTCGACGGTGCGCCGGCCGGACCGGTCGTCGCGCCAGATCTGGCCGAGCAACTGCCGGCGGGTGAACACCTGCTGGGGGTTGTCGACGAGGAACTCCAGCAGGTCGTACTCGACCTTGGTGAGCTGCACCGGCGTGCCGTGGCGGCGCACGACACGGGTCCACGGGTCCAACTCGAACTCCGTCGGCGTGGTCTCGACCAGCCCGATCGGCCGGACGTCGGCGACGGCGTCCGACTCCGGGCCCGACGTGATGCTCAACGTCGCGCCGACCTGCTCGGCGAGGCGGTTGAGGGCGTCGATGAACTCGAGTGCGTCGCGGTGCGGCCGGTCGCCGGCGAGCGTGACGCCGACGGTGAGGGTGACCTCGGCGGGCGGGTCGGCCCCCCGCCGGCGGGCGATGGTGCGGGGCGTCGGCGGGCCGAGCGGCCGCGTGTTGCGGGGGGTATGGGTACGCAGAACCGTGACTGTCATGGCTGGCTCCCGTTCGTCGGGCGCGGAGGGACCACGTCGGCGTGGCGGAGGGGTGTGCGGAAGGGGTTCGGGCGGCGCGTCAGGCGCGGGCCGAACGGCGACAGGCACTCGCCGCCAGGAGGCCGAAGTCCACGTGGCGGCGGCGGATGAGGATCACGCTCGCTCGCATGCCCCCATGGGATCACACGATGGCTCGAAAGTCCATCGGTTAAGTAGGTTATCTCGCTAGGTCACCGGGGGCGTTGGGTACACTGTCCTGACCAGCGACCCGACGGGAGGTGGCCCGATGGCGATCCGACCCGCCCGCGCACCCCGGTCCGTCGCGCTGCTCGCCGCCCTCGCGCTGACCGCCCTCCTCATCGGGCTCAGCGCGGCGCACACCGCCCTGCCGGGCGACACCTTCCAGGTCGCGCCCCGCGCCGCCGCCAGCGCGGCCGTCGCGGTCGCCCTGCCCGACGACCCGGACACCGTCCCACCCATCGGGAGCCTGCTCGCGATCCTGCCCGTGGCGGTCGCGTTCGCCGTCGGCGGCCTCGCCGTCGCCCGCGCCCGGCACACCGTCGCGCCCCTGTCGACGCGCGCCCTCCCCGCGGCCGGTTGCCGCGGCCCACCAGCCTCCGCCTGAGGTCGTAGCCCTGTCCTGACGCCGCCGGTCCCCGACCGTCGGCGCGACACGTCATTTCCGGAGGACCTCAACCATGTACCGCTACCCGGCGGTGCGGGCAAGCGCGCCCGCACCGCGGACACCCCATACCCTTCGCGACCACGGCCCGCCAGGCGGTGCGCCATGAGCGAGCGTCAGCGAGCGAATCGACAGCTCAGTCAGGACTCATGGCGGCGCCGGAGCGCAGCGGAGGTGACGCCGTGAGCGCCTGTCTCGCACTCGCGATCTTCACGGTGGCGTTCATCCTGATCGCCACCGAGAAGGTGCACCGCGTGGCGGTGGTGCTCACCGCCGCCGGGCTGATGGCCCTGCTCGGCTTCGTGCCGGGCCACGACGTGTTCTTCTCCGAGCACGCCGGCATCGACTGGAACGTCATCTTCCTGCTGCTCGGCATGATGGTCATCGTCGGGATCATCAAACAGACCGGCGTCTTCGAGTACCTCGGCATCTGGGCGGCCAAGCGGTCGCGCGGGCGGCCGTACCGCCTCATGGTCCTGCTCATGGTGATCACGGCGATCGCCTCGCCGTTCCTCGACAACGTCACCACGATCATGCTGGTGGCGCCCGTGACCGTCGTCGTCTGCGGCAAACTCGGCATCTCGCCGGCGCCGTACCTCATCGCCGAGGCGCTGGCGTCCAACATCGGCGGCGCCGCGACGCTCATCGGGGACCCGCCGAACATCATCATCGGCAGCCGGGCCGGGCTGACCTTCAACGACTTCCTGGCCAACATGGCCCCGGTCGTCGTGGTGCTGTTCGTGCTCTTCGTGCTGCTCGCGCGGGTGCTCTTCCGAAAATCCTTCGAGTACCATCCGGAGCGCGTCGCCGAGGTGCTGGCGCTGGACGAACGAAAGTCGATCACCGACGGCCGGCTGCTCGTCAAGTGCCTGGCGATCCTCGCGGTCGTCGTGGCGGCGTTCAGCCTGCACTCGGTGATGCATCTGGAGCCGGCCATCGTCGCCCTGCTGGGTGCCGGCGCGATGGTGCTGGTCACCGGCGTGAAGTCGGCCGACTACCTGGCCGAGGTCGAGTGGACCACGCTCGTGTTCTTCATGGGCCTGTTCGTCATGGTCGGCGGGCTGGTCGAGACGGGCGTCATCCACGCGGTCGGGTCGTGGGCGGTCGACGCGGTGGGCGACAACTTCTTCGCCGCGGCGACGGCGCTGCTGTTCGGCTCCGCCGTACTCGGGGCGTTCTTCGACAACATCCCGTACGTGGCGACGATGGCCCCCGTCGTGGAGGACGTCGTGGCCCAGACGCCGGATGCGGGCACGGGCCGCGCGCTGTGGTGGGCGTTCGCCCTGGGCGCGGACCTCGGCGGCAACGGCACGGCGGTGGCGGCCAGCGCCAACGTCGTCGTGCTCGGCATCGCCGCGCGCCACGGCCATCCCATCTCGTTCTGGCAGTTCACCCGCTACGGCACCGTCACCACGCTGATCACGGTGGTCATCGCGTGGGGCTACGTCTGGCTGCGCTACTTCTGAGGAGGCACACCATGCGCATCGACCACACCGTGCTACCCGGCGTCGGCCGGCTGCACGTGCTCACCACCCGCGCCGGCCGCGCCGTCGGCGTCATCCGCCACCACGGCGACCGCCGCGAGCTCATCGTGTACGGGGCCGACCCGGACACGGTCGGCACCAGCCTGCTGCTCACGCCGCAGGAGGCCGAGGGCCTCGGCGAACTGCTCGGCGTCGGCGGCGTCGCCGGCCACATCGCCCGCCTCGACCACCACGCGTCCGGCATCGTCACCCTGCAACTCCTGCTCGGCCCGGACGCCCCACCGCACAACCTGTCGAACGTGGGCGACGACCTGTCGGGCGATGCGGCGGTGCTCGCCGTCGTCCGTGACGGCCACGTCGTCACGGACCCGGCGATCGCCGGCAATGGCCGCGACGGCGACCTCGTCATCGTGGTCGGCACGATGACGGACACGCTCGCGGTAATGGACGCCCTCCGCGGCCACCCCGGTTAGCCCGACCGACGACCCGTTCGTCGCGTTGCGTCGGGGTCCCCGCTCGGTGTCCACTGTGGTGTCGCCACGACCAGGACGCTGGGGAGGTGGTCGGTGCTGACGCCCGACGATCCGCGCGCCGTGGCCGGGTACCGGCTGAGTGGGCGCATCGGCGTCGGCGGGCAGGGCGTGGTGTACCTCGGACACGCCGCGGACGGCACGCCGGTGGCGGTGAAGGTGCTGCACCTCGGTCCGGCCGCCGACGCCGCCGCCCGGCGGCGGTTCCTCCGGGAGGCGACGCTGGCCCGGCGGGTCGCCGGGTTCTGCACGGCGCGGGTCCTCGACGCCGGCCTCGAGGGCGAGCGGCCGTACCTGGTCAGCGAGTACATCGACGGTGTCTCGCTGCAGCAGCACGTGGCCGGCAGCGGGCCGCTGGACGAGGGGGCACTGCGCCGGCTCGCGATCGGGACGGCCGGGGCGCTGGCCGCGATCCACCGGGCCGGGATCGTGCACCGCGACGTGAAGCCCGGCAACGTGCTGCTCGGCCCGGACGGGCCGCGCGTCGTGGACTTCGGCATCGCCCGCGCGCTCGATGTCACCACGACGACCGGCGCGTTCCTCGGCACGCCGGCGTACATGTCCCCGGAGCAGGTGGCGGGCGACCCCGTCGGCCCGCCGTCGGACGTCTTCAGCTGGGCCGCCATGGTCGCCTTTGCGGCGACGGGCCGGCCGCCGTTCGGCCAGGACTCCATGCCGGCCGTGTTCAACCGCATCGCGCACCATGAACCGGACCTGACCGGAGTCCCCGCCGATCTGCGACCGCTGCTTCTGCGCTGCCTGGCCAAGTCGCCGGCGGCCCGGCCCGTGGCCGGTGAGGTCATGCTCGCCCTGGTCGAACACGACACGCCGGCGCCGGCGGCGCTGGCCACGGTGCCTGACCGGGCCGCGCCGGGCGCGGACGTCGGGCCCGCGACCCGGCAGGATCCCTTGAGGATCACGACCCTCCCGTTCCGGCTCCGGCCCCTGTTGGTGGCATTGGGCGCCATCGCACTGGTGCTCGCCATCGTCTTCGCGCTGCCGATCTGGTTTCTGGGCGACGGGCCGGGCGGAGACCCCGGGAAGGATCCGGACGTTTTCGGTGCCCAGCTCGGAAAGCCGATGGCGGCGCAGGAGCAGGTGTGGAGCCTCGCCCTGGGCACCCTGGACGGCCGTCCGATCGTGGTGTCCGGCGGTGAGACCGACGACGAGACCCTCGCCGTATGGGACCTCGCCGCGCACCGACAGGTGGGCGGCGACCTGACTGTCCACCGTGGTCTTTTCGCGACCGGCGGCATCGTGGAGGTCGCGGTCGGGGTCGTGGACGGCCGCACGGTCGCCGTTTCGGCCAGCACCGGCTCCCCGTTCCTCGACAAGGAACCCAACCGCGTGTGGGCCCTCGCAACGGGTCGGCAGGTCCGGACGTTGCCGGACCGGGTGTCGCAGCCGACCGCGATCGACGTTGCCGAGGTGGCCGGAGTGCCGGTCGCCGTCGTGGCCGGGACCAACGGCACGCTGCAGATGTGGGACCTGAGGACGGGCAAGCCGCGCGGCGATCCGCTGCGGGTGCACCGCGGGTACGTCACCGATCTGGCGACCGGCACGCTCGACGGACGGGCCGTGGCGGTCACCATCGGCGACGACAGAACGCTGAAGGTGTGGGACCTGCGCACGGGCAAGCCGGTCGGCACGCCGGTGACCAGCGAAACCGGCCTGTCCGCACTGACCTTGACAACGCTGGCGGGCCGCCCGGTCGCGATAACCGGGGGCGACCGCGACGACGGCGCGCTGCGGGTGTGGGACCTGCAAGCCCGTGAGCAGGTCGGCCCCGCCATGGCACGGCACGACCTCTGGGTGGGTGACGTCGCCGCGGCGACGGTCAAGGGCCGGACGATCGCGACGTCGGTCGGCTACGACGGAACGCTGCGGGTGTGGGATCTGGTCACGCGGCGGCCGATCGGCGATCCGATCGCGGCTCGCAGCGGAATCCTGCGGGCGGTGGAGATCGCGGAGCTGGACGGCCGGGCCGTCGCGGTGACGGGCGGCAACGACGGCTCCGTCCGAGTCTGGAACGTCACCCCGCCGGGTTGACGTTTCCCGTCCAGCGCCACCGGGTAGGCAGAAGAGCATCAATGGACGAGATGCCGGAGGTGGGATGCCATGCCGTACGTTCGAGGTCACTACCGACGGGCCCCCGGCACCGCGGGCTACCACACGCTCACCGTCGTACTGGCTGTTGTGGCCGTACTCTTGCTGATCTATCTGGTGACGAGGTAAGGTCCTGAGCCACACCGCCCCGACGACTTCCCCCGTGGTCGCCGGGGCGGTGTCTTGTCTCAGTCCTTCGCCGCACCCGCCGTCACACCCGCCACGACGTAGCGCTGCGCGAGGACGAGCAACCGCCAGTTCCACTGGAAGCTCGCGATCGCCGCGCACGTCGACGAAGCGCCGGGCCAGCTCCAGGTACGGCTCGTGGCCTGACGCAGGTCCGCCCACCGCTTGTCCGGCACCTCGTACTGGAAGCCGTCGGCGTCCTGCGCCCGGCCCACCGCGCTCCCATCGGTTCAGACGTCCTTTCGGCCGCTGGGCCGAAAGGAGGTGTCGCGCCGGGTTCGGTGGTGCGCCCGCCAGGTAAAGTCCCAGGGCGCCAGACCTCGACGGGTGAAAGGATTTCGGTGGCCAAACCAGCAGCGCGGTCCGCGACCCTGACCGATGTCGCCAAGCGCGCGGGCGTCTCCGTGGCCACCGCCTCCAAGGCGCTCAACAAGCGCGACCAGGTCGCCCCCGAAACGCGCCGCAAGGTCCTGCAGGCCGCCGCCGACCTCGCCTTCGAGCCGAACGTGCTGGCCAGGGGCCTCATCTCGGGCCGCACCCGCACGGTCGGTCTGCTCACCGACGAGCTGGGCGGCCGGTTCGCCATCCCGGTCCTGCTCGGCGCCGAGAACGCCCTGGGCGACCAGCAGATGTCCGTCCTGCTCTGCGACGCGCGCGGCGACGCGATCCGCCGCCAGCACTACATCCGCACCCTGCTCGCCCGCCAGGTCGACGGCCTCATCGTGCTGGGCACGACCAACGACGTCCGCCCCTCCGTCACGGCCGACATCCCGGTCCCGGTCGTCTACGCGTACGGCGAGTCCGACGACACCGAGGACCTGTCGATCATCTCCGACGACCGGGGCGGCGCCCGCCTGGCCGCCGAGCACCTGCTCGCGCAGGGCCGCCGGGCGATCGCCCACGTCACCGGCGAGCAGGACTACCGCGCCGCCCGCGAGCGCGCCGACGCGCTGTCCGCGACCCTCGCCGAGGCGGGCCTGCCTATCGTCGGCGGCCCGATGTTCGGCGAGTGGACCATGCGGTGGGGCCGCCAGGCCGCCCGCATGCTGCTCGCCGCCCAGCCGGAGGTCGACGCCATCTTCTGCGGCAGCGACCAGATCGCCGTCGGCGTGGCCGACGCGCTGCACGAGGCCGGCAAGCGGATCCCGGACGACATCGCCCTGGTCGGCTACGACAACTGGGAGGTCTTCTCCGCGGACGCCCGCCCGCCGCTGACCACCATCGACCTCAACCTGCAGCAGATCGGCGCCACCGCGGCCCGCCACCTCTTCGCCGCCATCGACGGCGACCGCGCCTCCGGCATCATCCGCCAACCCGCCCGCCTGGTGGTCCGCGAATCCACGGGCCCCCGCCGCCCGTAGCCATCAACCACCTCGCACGTCCGTCCAACATGGGTTCGCGCGGGACCTTTGCCCCAGGAGGGCGTCTCCCCCACAAATCCACTTTGGATGATCAGCGGAGCGGCGGGAGACGCTGCGCATGGCGCAGGACGTCGGCGAACAGGTCGCCACGCTCCGATAAGCGCGGCAGAATGGTGCGGATCGTGAAGGTGTCCGGGCGCAGGGACGGGTCGTCCAGTTCGTCCCAGGTGATCGGCGCCGAGACCGGGGCGCCCGCGGCCGGGCGTGGGCTGTAGGGGGCCACGAGGGTCTTGTTGATGGCGTTCTGGGTGTAGTCGAGCCGGGCCAGCCCGCCCCGCTCGTCCTTCTGCCACTTCCAGGAGACCAGCTCCGGCACGACCGCGCCCACCGACCGCGACAGCCCTTCCACCCACGCCCGGGTCTGCTCGAACGTGTAGCCACGCGAGACCGGCACCCAGATCTGGATCCCCCGCCGCCCGGTCACCTTCGGAAACGCCGCGACGCCCAGATGCTCGAACGCCGTGCGGTGCAGCCGGGCGAGCACCAGCAGGTCGTCCCACCTCGTCGCGTCCCCCGGATCGAGGTCGATGAGGGCGAACGTCGGCTCGCGCGGCCGCTCGACCGTGGACGTCCACGCGTGCCACTCCAGCGCGCCGAAGTTGGCCGCCCACACCAGCGCGGCCGGCTCGTCGACGACGAGGTAGGTGCACGTCTCCCCCGCGTCGGCCTCCGGGTTGTCCCAGCGCGGCAGCCACTCGGGCGCGTGGGAAGGCAGCTCCTTGTGCCAGAACCCGTTGCTGCCCGCGCCGTCCGGGTACCGGTGCATGTTCAGCGCCCGCCGGGCCAGATACGGCAGCACCACGGGCGCGACCACCGCCGCGTACCGCAGGAAGTCCCGCTTCGTCACCGGCTCACCACCGCCACGCCCGGGGAAGAGCACCTTGTCGAGGTTCGTCACCCGCAGCTCCCGGCCGAAGACGTGCCAGGTCCCCGACTTCTTGAAGCCGTCGAGCGCGCCGAGCTCGTCGGGGTCCGGGCCGCCGGCGGCCGCCGTCTTGAGCGCCACCGACGCTGACGCGGCCGGCAGGTCCGACCGCCACATCCGGTCCGGGTCGGCTCTGACCTCATCATTGGTACGCCCCGACAGCACGGAGTTGGGGTGCGCCTCGGCGTCCCACCCGTCCACGGCGTACTCGTCGTGTTTGTGGAGCATGAGCCACTGGTCGGCGCGGGTCCGGACGAGCACGAACCGGCCGCGCAGCTTCTCGCCGTGCAGGTCCAGGTGCAGCTCGCCGCCGCGCACCGCCCCGCCCGGATCGTCGGTCTTCGGCGATGACCACGTGCCGGCGTCCCAGACGATGACGTCTCCCCCGCCGTACTCGCCGGCCGGGATGACCCCCTCGAAGTCGTAGTACTCCAAGGGGTGGTCCTCGACGTGGAACGCGGCGCGGCGCACGCCGGCGTCGAGCGTGGGCCCCTTGGGGACCGCCCAGCTCACCAGGACCCCGTCGATCTCCAGCCGGAAGTCGTAGTGCAGCCGCCGGGCCCGGTGCCGCTGCACCACGAACCGCCGCTCGCCCGGTTCGGCGAGCGCCACGGCGGCGCCGGCCGGCTCGGGTGTCCGGGTGAAGTCACGTTTACGCCGGTAGGGCGCGAGTTGGTCGCCCACCCTCTCGTGTTACCCCGCCCGGTCGGCGTCAATCCCCGGGTGAGGGCCGGGCGGGCCCGGCCCTCACCACTCCCAGGACCCTCAGTGCGCCTGCGCCGGCAGGGTCACCGACCACAGGGCGGCGCCGGTGAGGTCGCGCAGGCGCACCGTGAACGCGCCCGAGGCGCCGTCGATGTCGACCTCGCCGAAGTGCTGGAACCCGCCGGCCGGCGACGTGTTGGCCGCCGGCGGCGCGTGCACGAACTCCGCCCGCGGCCCGAAGGTCGGGTCGAGCGTATTAGGACCGAACGCCCCGGCGTTGGCCGGGCCGGAGACGAACTCCCAGAACGGGGTGAAGTCGCCGACGGCCGCGCGGGCCGGGTCGTAGTGGTGGGCCGCCGTGTAGTGCACGTCCGCCGTGAGGAAGACCAGACCGGTCACGCCGTTGCGGTGCGCGTCACGCAGCACCGTCGCGAACTCCAGCTCCCGGCCCATCGGAGCGCCGCCGGCGCCCTGCGCCACGCCCTCGTACCGGTTGGCGCCGTCGCCGACGACCAGGCCGAGCGGCAGGTCGATCGCGATGACCTTCCAGGTCGCGCGGGATGCGCGCAGCCCGTCGATGAGCCACGCCCGCTGCCGGGCGCCGAGCAGCCCGCGCGTCGGGTCGGCGTACCGGTTGTCGTCGTTGGGGTCCTTGAACGTGCGCATGTCCAGCACGAACAGGTCCAGCAGCGGGCCGAACGAGAGCTTGCGGAAGATCTCGCGGCTCCGCGACGGGACCCACTCGCCGAACGCCTGCCGGGCGCGGGCGGCGAGCACGTCCGCGTTGCGCCCGGTGTAGCGGGGATCGTCGAAGACCTGGCCGGGGTACCAGTTGTTGCGCACCTCGTGGTCGTCCCACTGGTTGATCTGGGCGACCTCGGCCGCGAACGCCTTGAGGTTCTCATCGAGCAGGTTGTACGCGTACTGTCCGCGGAACTCGTCGAGGGTCTCCGCGACCTTGCTCTTGGCCTCCGTCACCAGGTTGCGCCACACCGTGCCGTCGGGCAGGTTGACGGTCTCGGTGATCGGGCCGTCGGCGTAGACGGTGTCGCCGCTGCACAGGTAGAAGTCGGGGCGCAGCAGCCGCATCTGCTCGAAGATCCGCATGCCGCCCCGGTCGGGGTTGATGCCCCAGCCCTGCCCGTTGATGTCCGCCGTCCACACGAACCGGACGCCGCGGGCGGCCCTCCGGGTGCCGCCGCCGGGCGCGGTGCGCAGGCGGCCGACGACCGGCTCGCTGCGCAGGCCGTGCGTGTCCGGGTCCTCGATCCGTACCCGGTAGTGGATGTCGCTGTTGTGGGGCAGTTCGCGCAGCGTGACCGAGCCCGTCAGGTCGGTGTCGGGAGTGAGCAACGGGCCGCGCACCCGGCGCGCGTTGCGGAAGTCGGGTCGGTTGCAGACCTCGACGAGCATCCGGCCCGGACGGTCGGCGCGGGTCCAGACGACCGCGCTGTGCCGCGTCGGGTCGCCGCTCTGCACGCCGTGGGTGATGGTCGGCCGCCCGCTCGGCACGAACGCCGGCGCGGCCGCGCCGGCCCGGGGCAGCAACGACCCGCCGAACGCGAGGCCGGCTCCCGCCGCCAGCCCGGAACGCAGCAGCATGCGCCGGTCCAGTTCCGCCATGATCGCTCCTCGTCGCCTGATCAGGATTCATCGTCAGGCCGATCCCATCGACGGCAGTTGTCGTACGGGCGTCGGTGTGCTGGCCGGACGGCGAAGACTGTCAAACCGGTGGGGCGGGCAGGGTGATCGACCACAGGGCCGTGCCCGTCTGATCGCGCAGCCGCACGGTCATGGCCCCGGACTCGCCGTCGATATCGACCTCGCCGAAGTGCTGGTAGCCGACCGACGGCGCCGTCTTCTCCTGTGGCGCGTGCACGTACTCGACCCAGGGCCCGAACGTGCCGTCGAGGGGGTTGGCCCGGAACGCGCCCGCGTTGGCCGGGCCGGAGACGAACTCCCAGAACGGGGTGAAGTCGCCGACCGAGCCCCGCGCCGGGTCGAAGTGGTGCGCGGCCGTGTAGTGCACGTCGGCCGTCAGGAAGATCATGCCGGTCACGCCGGCCCGGTGCGTGTCGCGCAGCATCGCGGCGAGCTCCAGCTCGCGGCCGAGCGGCGGCCCGTGGTCGCCCTGCGCCACGCCCTCGAAGCGGCGGGATCCGGCGCTCAGGACGAGCCCGACCGACTGGTCGGCGGCGATGACCTTCCAGATGGCCCGCGACCGGCGCAGGCCGTCGACGAGCCACGCGCGCTGGCGGGCGCCGAGCACACCGTGGTCGGCGTCGCCGACCCGGTTGCGGCTGTTCGGGTCCCGGTAGCCGCGCATGTCGACGACGAAGATGTCCAGCAGCGGGCCGAAGGCCAGCCGCCGGTAGATCTGGCCGGGCCGGCTCGGGGTCCACTCGCCGAACGCGCGCCGACCCCGCGCGGCCAGCACGTCCACGTCCTTGACGGTGTACCGGTCGTCGTGCAGCACCTGCCCGGGGTACCAGTTGTTGCGCACCTCATGGTCGTCCCACTGGTTGACCTGGGGCACCTGGGCGAGGAAGGCCCGCAGGTGCTCGTCGAGCAGGTTGTAGGCGTACTGCCCCCGGTACTCGTCGAGGGTCTCGGCGACCTTGCTCTTCGCCTCCGTGACCACATTGGTCCACACGGTGCCGTCGGGCAGGCCGACCTGCTCGTCGATCGGCACGTCGGCGTAGACCATGTCGCCGCTGTACAGGAAGAAGTCCGGGCGCAGCGCGCGCATTGCGGTGAAGATCCTGGTGCCGCCGACGCGGGAGTTGATGCCCCAGCCCTGGCCGTTGTTGTCGCCCGTCCACAGGAACCGGATCCCGCGACGGGTACGGGTGCCGCCGGGCGCGGTGCGCAGCCGGCCGGCCGCCGGTTCGCTGACCAGCCCGTGCACGTCCAGGTGCTCGACCCGGACCCGGTAGTGGATGTCGGTGCCGGCCGGCAGGTCGCGCAGCATGACCTTGCCGGTATGGTCGGTGTCGGGCGTGAGCACCGGCCCGCGTACCCGCCGGACGCGGCGGAAGTCGGGCCGGTCGCTGACCTCGACGACCATCCGGCCCGGCCGGTCGGCCCGCGTCCACACCACCGCGCCGTCCGCCGTCGGGTCGCCGCTCTGCACGCCGTGGGTGAGCAACGGCCGCCCGTCCGGCAGAAACCCCGGCGCCGCCGAACCCCTGCGCGGCAGCGCCGCCGAACCCGTGCGCGGCTGCGCCGCCGAACCCAGCGCCAGGCCCGCGCCCGCCGCCAGTCCGGACCGCAACACCGCGCGCCTGCTGAATTCCACTATGGTCCCCTCCCTCGCCACTGACCGGGTTAACGACCAGCAGCGAGGGCTGGCGCGGCGATCAGGGCGAATAGACGGTGTCGGACCAGACCAGCGCGGTGTCGGGCTCGGACGGTGCCGCCGCCCAGCGTCACGCCGTGCGCCTGGACGTGAGTGTTTTCCGCTCGGGCTGGCCGCGACTGCGGCAAAGGCTGCGGCCAACCTGCGGCTTCTGCTGCTACGACCCCGCCCGATAGCAGCAGAACTTCCAAGTCAAGCGTCGCCACTGTGGCTCCACTGCCGAAGCGCCGCCTGCGGGCGCACAAAAGTCGACTTTTTAGTGGATACCGCGCGGCCGGTGACATGCAGAGGTCGACTCTTGCCGGGCAGGCGCGGGCAGCGCGCGGGCAGCGCGTCACGGACGGGTGAGGCCCGCCTCCGCCGCGATCGCCGTGCCGACGGCCCGCAAGTCAGCGGCGAAGCCGGGCAGCTGCTCGACCTGCTCGCGGGCGCGCGCGTCGACGGTCGCCAGGTCGTTCGGGCCGAGCGGTTGCGCACCGGTCGACATCGACAGCCGCCAGGCGAGCCGGTTGATCCGCATGCCGACCCGCCGCGCCAGCAGGTCGGGATCGGCGGGCACGACGCCGCCAGCCGCCGCGTACGCCGTCAGCGTTGCGCGCAGCGCGGCCCAGTCGTGGCCGGCGCGGGTCGCGAACGCGAAGGCCGCGTGGCACGCCTCCAGGCCGGCGCTGTCCGGGCCGGCCGGGTCCCAGTCGAAGAGCACCGGGCCGGACGAGGTGATCATCACGTTCCACGGCTCGACGTCACGGTGGGTCAGCACATAGTCGCCGGCGCGGTCCAGCGCGGCGGCGACCCACGCCGAGATGTCCAGGATCGCGGGCAGGCCAGCGCGCAGCGTCGGCGCCCAGGGCCGGGCCAGCCGCTCGCCGGCCGCGAGCCACGCGTGCCACCGCTCGGCCGGGTGGATCCCGTAGGCCACCCGTTCAGGCGCGTCCACCGGCTCGACCGCGTGGACCGCGGCGAGGGTCGCGCCGAGCCATCCGGCCACCTCATCGTCGTCGCGAAGGTCACGACCGTCGAGCCACTCGTATGCCCGCGCCCAGCCGAACCCGGCCACATACGTCGCGTATCCCACGGCTTCGCCGGCCGGTGGCACGGGGCGCGGCACGTCGACCCCACCGGCGCCGACCCGCGCCTCGAAGCGCGCGGCCCGGATCACCTCGGCCTCCCGGCCGGCGACCTCGACCTGCTTGACGAGTACGCGGCCGTCGACGGTGTCGAGCACCCACGTCGGCGAGGAGCGGTGGGTGTGTGCCGTCATGGCCCGCACGGGACGCCCGAGGCCGAACGCCTCAGCGACAGCCATCGCTTTCTGCACGCGCCACCCTAACGCCCCGCGACCAACGGCCGCGCGACTCAGCCGGCGGCGCAGGCCAGGACGGTGGCGCCAGTGGTCCGACCCGTGCCGACGAAGCCGAAGGACACTGACCCGCCAGCGGGAACGCGCCCGTTGTAGCCGGCGTCGGCGAAGCGGACGGTGCCGGTGCGCCCGGTGGGCCGCGCGCCCCAGACGCTGGTGATCGTCGCGCCGGGCGGCAGGACCACGGTCACCACCCAGCGGTTCACGGCAACGGGCCCGGCGGTCACCCGGACGCTCGCCGCGAAGCCGCCGCCCCACGACGACACCGACATGGTGGCCTGGCAGGTGGGCGACGGCGGCACGGTCGTCGGGGGCGCGGTCGTCGGGGGCGCGGTCGTTGACGGCCCGGCGGTGGTGGGTCGGGCGCTCGTCGGCGCGGCCGTCGTCGCGCCGCCCGTGTCGTTGAGCGCGTTCAACACCGCCGTGTACGCCGCCTTCGGCGCGCCGGCCGCGTCGAACAGCAACGGCGTCGAGCCGGACCGCCACGAGTCCGAGTCGCGTACGCCCCACACCGTGATGCCCGCGCAGCGCGCCACGGCCAGGCACGCCCGCACCGCCGTGTCGTACGCGGCGGCCTGGGTGGCGCCCGAGCCCTCGAAGTCGAGCTGGGTGATCTCCACGTCCACGCCGAGGGCGACGAACCGCTCGATGGTCTCGCGGTAGTCGGCGGGCAACGGCGCCGAGGCGCCGAAGTGCGACTGCAGGCCGACACAGTCGATCGGCACGCCCCGGGCGCGGAAGTCCGCCACCATGGCGAGCACCGCCTGCGTCTTGTCGTAGGCCAGGCTCTCGATGCGGTAGTCGTTGTAGCAGAGCCGGGCGTCCGGATCGGCGGCCCGCGCCGCGCGGAACGCGTCCTCGATCCAGCCGGTGCCGTTGCCCAACTTTGTCCAGACGGACGGGCGCAGCCCGCCGCCCGTGTCGGCGAACGCCTCGCTCACCACGTCCCACGCGTACACGTTGCCCCGGTAGTGCGCCACCAGGCCGGTCACGTGGTCACGCAGCACGGCCGCCAGCTCGGTCGCCGACGTGATGTTGGCCAACCACGACAGGCGCGCCGCGTCCGGGCCGACCAGACCGTAGCCGCGAACGCGCTGACCAGCCGCCCGCGCGTGGTTCACGACGCGGTCGGCGGGCGTGAAGTTGAACGTCCCCCGCGCCGGCTCGGTGGCGTCCCACTTGAGTTCGTTCTCCGGCGTCACCATGCCGAACTCACGGTCCAGGATGCCCACGTACGCGGCGTCGGTGAGCTTGGCCGCCTGCACCGCGGTGCCGAAGTACCGGCCACGCTCGCCGGCCGCCGCGGCCCGGGTGGTGCCCGTGCCGGCCGGAGCGGCGACCATCACGACCGCGCCGAGGACCCCGGCTGCCGCCACAACCGCGCCGACCCGCCGGCGCCGCGCGCCGAGGACATTCGTCATCATGAATTGATGCTGGCTGCCGGCGCGCCCAGCAAGCATCCACCGGTTGGTCGAAAGTCCCCGATAGTCAGCGCCGGACCTGTCGGCGGCGGCGCCACGCGGCGTAGCCGCCGGCCCAGGACGCGAGCACCACCAGGGCGCACAGCGCCCGGACCTCGTGCAGGTACTGCGGCGGATAGATGACGTTCTCGACGTAGGTGTCGATGAAGCCACCGGCGAGCGGCGCCTCGCCCGCGCGGCGGCGGGCCCAGTCCTCGGCCCAGGTGAGCGGGCACTCCAGCGACGCCGCGACCACGAGGACGCCCCAGACCACCGCGGCGAGGTGGAACCAGATCGCGCGGGGCCACCGCCACGTCAGGAACCCACCGAGCACCACGTACGCGAGGAACGCGAAGTGCGCCACGAGCACGGCCGTCATCAGCACCCGGTAGGGCATCCGTCAACGGTAACGCTCTGGTGTCATGGAGACCGCAGCCGGATTCGAACCGGCGTACACCGCTTTGCAGGCGGTTCCCTGGCCTCTCGGGCATGCGGTCGTGAGTGGCGGCCCGGCGGGGACCTGCACTCAACCCGCCGGGCCGCCCGGTCAGCGCCGGCCGGGGTTGATGAGTCCCGTCGGGCGACCTGGCAGGCATCAAAAAAGCCGCCTCCCGGACTGCGGGGGCGGCGATGGGGGCACGCGAAGCGCTACCTGCCCCGGATCAGCACGTCCCGCGCTCCGGTCTGACAGTGCGTCATCTCGCGTCTCCCACCCTGTGGCTGACTGGTGTCGACAACGGTAGGCGGTGCCGCGCGCGTCGACAAGCGATTAACTCAGATCAGTACGGGATGGCGCCGCGACTCCTCGTCGACGAGGCGCGTGGCGATGTTGTCGAGCGCCCGGTCGAGCAGGGCCCGGTCGGTCGGGTCGGCGAGGGTCCAGTCGTCGATGTGCTCGTCGAGCCAGTGCCGCCACGCCGTCTGCAGGCGGTCGATCTGGGCCTGGCCGGCGGGCGTGAGGTGGATGTCGTCACCCGCGAGCCGGACGTGGCCGGTCCGCTGAAGGTCCTCGAACGTGGGCCGCAGCACGTCGGGCGGCATGTGGTGCCGGTGCGCGATGTCGGACAGCCGCGCCTGCCCGCGCACCGTGTTGTACAGGTGGATCTGGCTCAACGCCCAGGCCGGTGCCGGCGTGATGTCGCCGCCGGCGTCGGTCAGGATGCGGTCGAGGAACAGCGGGTCGGCCCGGCTGCGGCGGACGGTCTCGCCGATCGCGAGTTCCAGCTGGTCGACGCGGTCGTCGGACATCGGGGCGGAGAAACCGTCGCCCATGTCGGTGGCCGCCTCGCGGGCCGCGTCGCGCAGCGGCACCTCCTTGAGGAACAGCGCGACAACGAACCCCAGGATGGCCACGGGCACGACCCAGCGGAAGACGTGCCCGATGGTGTTCGCGTACGCCTCGATGATCGGCGCTGCCAGCGCGTCGGGCAGCGCCTTGAGCGCCACGGGGCTCTCCGTCGCCTCGACCGGGATACGGGGCGTCTGCGCGAAGACCGCCGCCAGTTCCGACGTGAGCTGATTGCTGTAGAGGGTGCCGAAGACGGCGGTACCGAACGCGCTGCCCAACGTGCGGAAGAAGGTCACCCCGGAGGTGGCGGTGCCCAGGTCCGCGTAGTGCACCGTGTTCTGCACGGCGATGGTGAGCGTCTGCATGGAGAGCCCGACGCCGAGACCGAACACGAACATGTAGATCGACTCGACCCAGGTGCTCGTCGCGGCGCTCATCGTCGACATCAGGTAGAGGCCGACGGCCATCACCGCGCACCCCGCGATGGGGAAGATCCGGTACCGGCCCGTGCGGCTGATCAGCACGCCCGACATGATCGAGGTGAGAAACAGGCCGGCGATCAGGGGCAGCGTGCGCAGGCCCGACGCCGTGGCCGACACCCCGTTCACGAACTGCAGGTACGTAGGCAGGAACGTCATCGCGCCGAGCAGCGCGAAGCCGACGATGAAGCTGAGCACCGAGCAGATCGTGAACACGGGGTTGGCGAACAGGTGCATCGGCAGCATCGGCTCGGGCGCCCGCAGCTCCACGAACACGAAAGCGGCCAGCAGCACGACCGACCCGACGAACAGGCCGATGATGACGGGCGAGTCCCACGCGTACTCGTTGCCGCCCCAGGACAGGCCCAGGATCAGGCCGGACGAGCCGAGCGCGACCAGCGCGATGCCGGCGTAGTCGATCACCGGTCGGACCGCCGCCCGGACCGTCGGGATCGCCACGGCGGTGATGGCGATCATCACGATGGCGATGGGTACGTTGATGTAGAAGGCCCAACGCCAGGTCAGATGGTCGGTGAACAGGCCGCCCAGGGTCGGCCCGATGACCGTGGTCACGCCGAACACCGCGCCGAGCGCGCCCTGGTAGCGGCCCCGGTCGCGCAGCGGGATGACGTCGGCGATCAGGGCCATCGCCGTGACCATCAGACCGCCGGCACCGAACCCCTGGACCGCGCGCGCCGCGATCAACATGATCATGTCCTGCGCGACGCCGCACACCGCCGAGCCCACGACGAAGATGACGGCGCTGAGCTGGAAGATGAACTTGCGGCCGAACATGTCGCCGAACTTGCCGGTCAGCACCGTGGCCACCGTCTCGGCCAACAGGTACGCCGTGACGACCCAGGCCACGTGCCCCTTGCCGCCGAGGTCGGCCACGATCGTCGGCAACGCGGTCGCCACGATCGTCTGGTCCAGGGCGGCCAGCAGCATGCCGAGGGTGATCGCCGTGAAGACGATGTTCATCTGCCGCCGGTTCAACGCCGCCGGCGCGCGCACGCCGGCGTCACTGACCGCGGTACCCGCCACGGTCTCCAGTTTCACGTCCCGCGCCCCGATCCGGGGCAGATTCGGTCAAACCAGATACGACGTACCCTCGGTGCGATTCGAACGCACACTGACTAGCTCCTAAGGCTAGTGCCTCTTCCAGTTGGGCCACGAGGGCGAGAGGCGGCCCGGCGGGGACCTGCACTCAACCCGCCGGGCCGCGCGGTCAGCGCCGGCGGCGGTGGTAGCGACCGCGGCGGGCGTACTGACTGGTGGCTGGAGCGGACGACGGGACTTGAACCCGCGACCCTCACCTTGGCAAGGTGATGCGCTACCAACTGCGCTACGTCCGCCTGCTGTGACATCCACTATGGAGTTGTGGGCCAACAAAAAACCGCCCGTCGGGGATCCCGGGGCGGCGGTCGCGACAGCGAGGAGCTATCCGCGCCACCCGTCGGGGGCGAGGTCGTTCAGACCAGCGAGCAGTTGCTGTGCCATCGGAACCTCCCTCACATCGACCGGTGTGCCCACAACGGTAGGCAACAGGCCGACCCCGGACAACCGAATAAACGCACGGCGCTTGACGGGTTAGTTATTGGCCAATAACTTTGAGCCGTGAGCCCCACGGTCCGGATGAGTGCCGACGAGCGTCGCGAGGCAGTGCTGCGCGCCGCCCGGGTCGAGTTCGGTCAGCACGGCTACGCGGCCGCCACCACGGAGGCGATCGCGCGCCGGGTCGGCGTCTCCCAGCCGTACCTGTTCCGGCTGTTCCCGTCGAAGAAGGCGATCTTCCTCGCCTCCATCGACTACTGCTTCGACCGGTTGGAGCTGCGGTTCGAGGCGGCGGCCGACGGGCTGACCGGTGAGGACGCGCTCACGGCGATGGGGCTGTCCTACAACGGCCTGCTGGAGGACCGGCCCGTGCTGCAGATGCAGTTGCAGATGTGGTCCGCCGCCTGCCACGACGACGAGGTCCGGGCGCTGGCCCGACGCCGGTTGGCCGGCCTCTGGCAGCAGATCGCCCGCCTGTCCGGCACCGACGAGAAACGGATCATGCAGTTCATGGCGAGCGGCATGCTGCTCAACGTGTTCGCCGCGCTGGAGCTGCCGCGCATCACCGAACAACTGGGCGAGGCGCTCATGGGCCTCGTCGATACCCGCCCCACCCCCTGACATCCCGCCCATCCGGCGCCCGCCGACGCGCGCCCAGCAAAGTTAGTGACCAATCACTAATGATCGAGGAGTGGTAATGGCACGGCTGTGGACCTTCGTCGTCACGGGGATCGCGGTCTTCATGGTCACCATGGACAACCTCGTGGTGACCAACGCGCTGCCGGTCATCCGCGTGGAGCTCAACACCGGCCTCGAAGGGCTGGAGTGGACGGTCAACGCGTACACGCTGACGTTCGCGGTGTTCCTGCTGACCGCCGCCGCGCTGGGCGACCGGTTCGGCCGGCGGCGCCTGCTCGCCATCGGCCTGGCCGTGTTCACCCTCGCCTCGGCGGCCGCCGCCCTCTCCCCCGACATCGGCACGCTCGTCGCCGCCCGGGCGGTGCAGGGTCTCGGCGGCGCCATGGTCATGCCGCTGACGCTGACGATCCTGGCGGACGCGGTGCCGCCGGAGAAGCGCGGCACCGCGCTGGGCATCTGGGGCGCCATGTCGGGCCTGGGCGTCGGGCTCGGACCGGTCATCGGCGGCGCGGTCGTCGACCAGGGCTCCTGGCAGTGGATCTTCTGGATCAACGTGCCCGTCGGGCTCGTGCTGCTCCCGCTCGTGGCCCTGCTGCGGGAGAGCCGCGGCGGCGCCGGCCGGCTCGACCCGCTCGGCGTCGGCCTGGCCACGGTGGCCCTGTTCGGGCTGGTCTTCGGCCTGGTGCGCGGTGGGGAGCACGGCTGGACGAGCGGGCCGGTGCTGACCTCGCTGGTCGCCGGCGGCGTACTGCTGATGGTTTTTCTGTGGTGGCAGGCGCGGGCGCCGCACCCGATGGTTCCGCTCACCCTCTTCCGTGGGCGGGGCGTCGCGAGCCGCGGGTTCGCGATCGCCAACGGCGTCGCCTTCGTGATGGCGTTCGGGATGTTCGGCGCGGTGTTCGTGGGGGCGCAGTTCCTGCAGACCGTGCAGGGCTACTCCCCATTGGAGGCCGGGGTCCGCACCCTGCCGTGGACGGCCGTGCCGGCGCTGGCCGCGCCCGTGTCGGGCATCCTCGCCGACCGCATCGGCGCCCGGTGGGTGCTCGCCCTGTCGCTCGCGCTGCAGGCCGCCGGCATCGGCGCGCTCGGCGCGATCGCCCGGCCGGACGTGCCCTACGGCGAGCTCGTCCTGCCGTTCGTGCTGGCCGGGCTCGGCATGGGGCTGTTCTTCGCCCCCATCGCCCGGGTCACGCTGGGCTTCGCGCCGCGCGGGTACGAGGGCGTCGCGTCCGGCACGTCCAACACGCTGCGCCAGCTCGGCACGGTGCTCGGCGTCGCGGTGCTCGGCGTCGTGTTCTCCACGGTCGGCGGCTACGCCGACGGTCAGCGGTTCACCGACGGGATGCGCGCCGCCGAACTGGTCGGCGCCGTCATCCTCGCGGCCGGGGCGGTCCTTGCGACGTTCCTGCCGGCGACGGGCGAGGCCGTCGAGGACACGCCCGTGCCGGCGGTGGCCAAACCGCTGGCAGCGGTCGCGGCCGACTAGCTACCGCCGGGCGCGCCGGGCCGGTGACCGGGCCACCGCGGCCGGCGCGCCCGGCATTCCTCACAGGCCCACCCGCCGGACCAGGGTCCCCTCGCCGTTCGGCACGTGCGACAGGACCAGCCGGACGCACCGGCCGTTCGTCTGGCATCGCCGGTACCCGGCGGGGAATCCCCCCACCGTGATGAACGTGGTGCCGGTGTCCCAGAACAGCGGCGGGAGCACCGTGTCGGGCAGCGGGGTCGGCCGCCAGCGGCCGGCGTGCAGATCGGCGGTGCGCACCAGCGAGGGCGGGGTCTCCTCCCAGTCGCCCAGCCAGTAGAAGACGACCGCCGACGCGCCGTCCGGCGAGAGGTCCCCCTGGATCAACCGCTCGGCGGTGCGGCCGCACAGCCCGGTTCGGGTCACCGGGACCAGCCCGGACCGCGCGATGGCGACCAGGTCGACGCAGGCGGAGGTGCGACTGTCCAGCCGGTACAGCATCCGGCCATCGCGCGAGACACCCCAGCTGTAGATCGAACCGGGGGTCCGGGTCAGTCTGCGTAGTCGCAGGTCCCAGATGGCGACCGTCCCGGCGCCCCGGTCGTCGGCGTGGACCAGCACGACGCGCTGCCCCGTGATGCCCCGGATCGTCGGCTCCGAGCCGGCCGGGCCGGCGAACCGGATCCTGCTGCGCTGCCGCAGCGACGGCACCGCGTACGCGGCGAGGACGTTCACGGTCCCCGTGGTCGCCACGACCGTGGCACCGTCCCCGGTGACGTCCCAGATCCCGGCGTCGACGTCGCTGCCGATCCGCACCTGGCCCGGCGTTCCCCGGTGGGGGAAGTGCCACAGGTTGTGGTCGTGGCCCTCGAGGGTGCTCACGAGGAATCCGGTGGGCACCTCGACCGCGTTCATCGGCTCGGCCCCGCGCGGCAGGGCGAGCCGGATACGCGTGCCGTCCGGCCGCACGATGGTCGAACCGGCGAGGACGGCCATGCCGGCCGTGTAGCCGCGCGGCGTCGGCGCCGGGACGGCCCGCGCGGCAACCGCGGGAGTCGCGGCCGGCACGAGTAGAAGGATCATGGAGGCGGCCAGCGTCCGCCGAAGAGTCGTGCGCATGCACACCCCACTCACATCGCGGGAGGGGTGTCGCGCCCCAGTGTCACCCGGTCGGGTGACGGGGAGGCACAGACACGCCGGCTAGCTGCCACCGAACCCTGCGCGCTCGATCGGCTTCATGTCGCCCTCCTCGACGCCCGGCACCCGCGGCATCCTCAGCGCCAGGCACCGGCCGTCGCCACCGCAGCGTCGGTACTTCCCGGTGTTGCGCTCCTTGACCAGGAATGTCGAGTCGGTGTCCCAGAAGTCCGGATCCCCGTACTCCTCGTTGATCCAGGCCGGCTGCCAGCGCCCCGCGTGCAGGTCGGCCGTGCGGACGACCGCCGTGCGAAAGACGATCTCCACCAGGTTGCGCAGCTCCATCACCACCGCGTGTGAGCCGCCCGGCGAGACGATGCCGATGAGCAGGCGCGTGACGAACTCCCCGCACAGGCCCGTGTGCCGGAACGGGATCTGGCCGGCCGCCGTGATCGGGGCCAGGTCCACGCAGGCCGACGCGATGTCCTGGTATCGCCAGCCACGCGGGCCGTAGCGGTCCAGGCGGTAGAGCGCGCGCCCGTCGCGCGTCGCGCCCCAGCTGTGCGCGAAGGCTGTCGACCTGCTGAGGTTGCGGGTAAGCGGGTCCCAGACGCCGATGATCCCGCTGATGGACGGGCCGCCGAGATCGTTGGCCACGATCCGCCGGTCCACTGTGCCGGTTATCAGGGGACCCATGGATGACAACAGCGCGTCCCGCCACGCCGCGGCGAACCGCACCCGGGCGTGTTCCCGTAACGACGGCAGCGCGTACGCGACCATGACGTGCGAGCCCACGGTGGCCGACGGGCCCGGCAGGGTCGCCACGACCATCGAGCCATCGTGGGTGACCGTCCAGTGTTCCACGCCGAGCGTGGTGCCGAGCGGCACGCTCCGCGGGGCGCCGGCGCTGGGGAACAGCCACAGCCGTGAGGTGTCGCCGGTCGACGCCGCCACGAGGTACCCGTGCGGCGTCGCCGCCGCAGTCTCCGCGACCGTGCCGCGCGGCAGGTCGAGCCGGACGTGGGTGCCGTCGGCCCGCACGATCGTCGAGCCGGCCAGGATCGCCATGCCGGCCGGGTTCGCCGGCGTGGTCGCGGCGGCCGGGGTCGAGAACGGCAGCAGCAGTGCCACCGCCGTCCCCATGGCCGCCCAGCGGGTTACGCGCACAATCGCTCCTCAACACGTCGGGTGAGGGGCGACACGCCTAGTGTCACCCGTACGGGTGACGTCCGGGCCCGGACACGCCGGGCCGGTCAGCGCAGCGCGTCGGCGATCAGCGCGACTATCCGGCCGCGGGTCGCACGCCTACGCGCTGGATGGGCTTGATGGTCGTCGGGTCCACCGACGGGACGCGGGGCATGACCAGCCGGGCGCACCGGCCGGTGACGCCACACCGCGCGTAGCCGAACGGCTCAACCACCATCGTGATGAAGGTCCGGTCGGTGTCCCAGAACAGCGGATACATCAGGTTGCCCGGCAGTCGCACCGGCCGCCACCGGCCCGCGTGCAGGTCGGCGGTGGTCACGGTGGCGGAGCGGACGCTCTCAATCGTCGGCGTCCGCCAGTGCAGGATGAGCGCCGACGCGCCGTCCGGGGAGATGCTGCCCTGGATCAGGCGTCCGCCCTGCTGTCCGCACACCCCGGTGGGCGTCGCCCGGATCTGGCCGGACCCGTCGATGACGACCGTGTCGACGCACGCCGAGACGGGCGGCTCCCCGGCGTCGCCGCGCTCCAGTCGGTACAGCAGGCGGCCGTCGCGCGCCACGCCCCAGGCGCGCAGCGGCTGCGCCGACCGTCGCAGGTGCCCCGTGCGCAGGTCCCAGACGCCGGTGGTGCCGCGACGGACGTCCTCGTCGACGTGGGTGAGGACAACCTGCTCGCCCACGTTCCCCAGGACCATCGGCCCGGGGTCGGTCGGGCCGGCGAAGCGGGTCCTCGCGCGCTCGCTCAACGACGGCAGCGCGTACGCGACGAAGGTGTTGTGACCGGGCGTGGACGCGGTGGCGATGACCGTGGCGCCGTCACGGGTGACCGCCCACCGGCCCAGGGTCGGATCACCGATCGGCGCGGAGTGCGGGGTACCCGAGTGGGGGAACAGCCACAACGTGGAGGTACTCGCGCGTAGGTTGATGACCGCCACCAGGAACCCGGCGGGCACCTCAACCGCCGCGTTCGGCTCCATCCCGCGCGGCAGGGTCAACCGGATCCGCGTGCCGTCGGGCCGCACGATCGTCGAGCCGGCCAGCACCGCCATGCCGGCCGTGTTCACCCGGGGAACCGGTGGCGTCGCCCGGGCCGGCACGGGCAGCAGCACGACCGCCACCGCGGCCGCCAGCACTCGTCGGAAGGTGACCCGCATGAACACTCCTCGCTACGTCGTAGGAGGGGTTCCCGGACCAGTCTTACCGCGCCGGCCTGGCGGACCCGCACGGACACGCCGTGCCCTGCTCACCCCGACCGGGGCTCGTCGCCGGGGCTGTCGCGCCAGGCCGCGTGCCAACGGGCGACCGCGTCGGCGAACTCGTCGACCGCCTCCCGCGCCGCCGCCACCTTGTCACCGAGCTCGGAGTTCACCGAGCGCTGCATGATCACGCCGGACGTGAAGCTGAACGGGCGGGGCACCCGCACCCAGGAGCGGTACGCCTCGGCGGTACGCCGCAGGGCGGCGTCGGCCAGGTCGTACCACTGCGACGGACTGCCGTAGAGGTCGAGCAGGCGCGGCCGTTGCAGCTCGGCGTCGACGAGGCGGCGCTCCGCCTCCACCGACGGCGACGTGACGACGGCCTGATCCTGACGGTAGGGCCAGGCGCGGCGGCGCGGCGGTACGTACCGCGAGGGTTGACCGGTGGCCTCGACGGCGAGGAAGTCGACGACGGCACGCAGGTTGGCCACCACCTCGTCGGGCATGGCGGCGAGCGCCTGGCCGGTGCGCGGGCGGCTCGCGGTCAGCCGCGCCCACAGCACGATGGTGCGCAGGATCGGCAGGCCCGAGAAGATGACCACCGCCGCCACGGCGACCACCAGGACCAGGCCCGCCCACGGGCCGGTCACGTCGGCGGTGAGCCGCCAGCCGAGGATCTCCGCCACGTCGGGCCCGGGCAGCGAGTCGACGACATGCCACGCGGCGGCGTGCAGCCCCAGTGACGCGGCGGTCCACGACCCGCCGGCAGGGCCGTCGAGCCCGGCGACCGACGCTGCGCGCAGCAGCGTCAGGGCAGCGCCGGCCGCGACCACGATCTGGACGGCTACCAGGGCGTACCCGCGCAGGTCCTGACGCAGGCCGCTGGCGGTGTCGTGCAGGTCGAGATGGCCCAGCACGGGCGGGCGGCGCGCGGCCCACCACAGCGTCCGCAGCAGGTACGCCACGGCGAAGCAGGCGCACGCCGCCACCACCACGCGGCTCAGCGGCACGCCCCACGGCTGCCACGTCAGGTGCGCGCGCAGCCACGTCGCGGCCGGCGCGTCAGCGCCGAGGAAGCCGAGCACCAGCGCCGCCGCGATGACCGCGTCCGTGAACTCGGGCGTCGCCCAGGCCAGCACGAGGACGACCAGCAGTACGACGACCCAGACGCCCAGGGTGGCCCAGATCCGGCCCCACACGCCCCAGGTGTCGGCGGCCGGCAGCAGCGCGTCGCGCGCCGGGCTGTCCAACCACACCAGCGCCGCCGCCAGCCCGAACGTGACGAGCCCGGCCTGCTCGGCCAGTTCGCCGACCACGATGCCGGCGGTCGCCGCGACCACGAGGAGCGCCGCGACCGTCACCAGGACCGCCACGGTGGCCAGCGACCACACCCGCAGCGTGCCGTCCAGGTAGAGCGAGCCGGCCACCCAGGCGGCACCCGCGCCGGCGCCCACGACCAGCAGCTCCGGCACGTCCGGGTCGGAGGTGAACGAGCCGGTGCCGCGCAGCTTGCCCGCCACGGCCCGGGTGTAGCGGCGCTGCTGGGCCTGACCCTCCACGAACCCGTACGCCGCGACGCCCACCCGGACCAACGGCGGGATGACCAGCAGGGTGAAGCCGAGCTCCAGCAGCCGGCCCGGCAGCCCCGGCAGCACGGCCGGCTCGACCCAGCCGAGCCGTTGCGGGATCTCCAGCAGGGGCACCGAGTCGACCAGGTGCCAGAGGTAGAACCGCTCGACCGTCCACAATGCCCCGCCCTGGTCGGCGAGGGCCACCGTCAGCGTGGCGAAGGCCTCCACCCCGATGAGTACGGCCGCGACCGAGGTGAGCAGGGCGAGCAGCAGCAGGCGCCGCTCGTCGGGCTCGATCAGTGAGATGACCACGTTGCGGATCACGACCACGAGCAGGATCAGCGCGAGCACGGAGGCGAGCACGGCACCCGCCCAGCGCCCCGCCGACCCGCCCGCCGTGAGCGCGGTGAGGATCAACCGCAGGGCCAGCACGAGGCCGATCGTCACGGCGAGCGCCACGAGGATCGGTCGCAGCCAGCTCTTCAGCGGGCCGCCGGCGGTCTCGTCGAGCCGCCGGCGCGCCTGGTCGATCAGCGCGTCGTACCGGTCGAACAGCGGGGTCAGCCGCTCGCCCACCCGGTCGAGCAGTTCATCCATGATGGACACTCTGGCCGACACGCGGGCCGCGCGGCAGTCGGCTATCCGGTCGCGTGTTCGGCCGCGCGCGCCCGCGCCCGCTCCCGGGTCCGCCGCAGGACCGCGAGCAGCGCGTCGCGGACCGAGAGCTTCTCCCGGGCGTCGAACGTGATCAGCGGCACCTCGTCGCCGACGGCGAGGGCCCAGCGCAGCTCGGTGAGGTCGACGTCCAGGTGGCCGTTGAACAGGTTGACGCCGACCACGAACGGCAGCCCGATGCGTTCGAAGTAGTCGACCGCCGGATAGCAGGCGTCGACCCGGCGCGCGTCCACGATGACCAGCGCGCCCAGGGCGCCGCGGGAGATGTCGTGCCACATGAAGTCGAACCGGTCCTGCCCGGGGGTGCCGAACAGGTAGAGCTTGAGCGTCTCGTCGATCGTGATGCAGCCGAAGTCCAGCGCCACGGTGGTGCGGGTCTTGGCGGGCACGTCCGCGGCGTCATCCATGGCCGCCGCGACGCTGGTCATCGCCGCCTCGGTGGTGAGCGGCCGGATCTCCGAGATCGCGCCCACCGTAGTGGTCTTGCCCACCCCGAAACCGCCGGCGATAACGATCTTCACCGGCCGGGGCGGACGGCGCGCCGGCTCAGCGGATGCCTTCGAGCCCACGGATCACCCTTTCGATCATGTCCAGGTCGTCAGCCGGTTCAGGGTCCGGACGCTCCACCACGAGGCAGCCGAGCGCCGCGAGGTCGGCGACCAGCACCTTCGCCACACCGATGTGCAGCGCCAGGCGGGCGGCCACCTCCGCCACCGACATCGTGGTGGCGCACAGGGCGACGATGTCGCGGTGCTCGAACGCCAGGCGTCCGAACGAGTTCAGGCCGTACGCCGATGTGACGACCTGTGCCTCGATCTCCAGCTCGTCGTCGGCGGCTTCGACCCGCCCCGACGTTTGCAGGTAGGGGCGCAGCAACGACGCCGCGTCCGCCGGCAGCGCCGGCACCATGGGCCCGTCGCGCAGGTAGGGCCGCACCATGTCCTCGCCCATCGCGCACCCCGTTACTGGCCGACGGTGTACCGCAGCTCCTCGATGAGCCGCGGCGTCAGCACCTCGGTGGCCCGGTTCGCGAACACCGCCATCTCGTACGCGACGGCGCCGAGGCTGGCCTGCTTCGACGCCAGCGCGCCGAGCGCGCACCCGGCGCTGATCGTGGTGACGAGCAGGTAGCCCTGCGTCAGCTCGATCACCACCCGGTCCGGGTCGCCGAGCGGGTAGCTCTCCGACACCCCGATCGCGAGGCTCAGCATCGCCGAGCTGATCGCGCCGAGCCGGTCGGCGTTCTCCCGGTCCAGTCCGGCGGACATCGCGATGAGCAACCCGTCGGAGGAGACCGCGATCGCCGCGTGCACCCCGGACGTGTCGTTGGCGAACCGGTTGACCAACCAGTTGAAGTTCTGTGCATCGACGCTGATGCCCGTAGCCGGCGTTGTCATGCGTGGTTCTCCCTCCAGAGGTGGGACTCGCTGTCGGTACTGGGGGGCTCGGTGGCGGCGTGACCCTGTCCCAGGGCCACGCCGGCGGAGTAGGAGTCGAACGCGTCGCGGACGGCGTCGGGGTCGCGCAGCCGGGGCCCGGCGACCGGTGGGCGCCCGACTGCCGGGGCCGGGGCGCCGGCCGTGCCGGCGCGCAGGCCGGGCGCCAGATTCGCGCCCGGCACCCGACGGGCCAACCGCCGTGACCCGGTTCCGGTCGGACCAGGGCCGGTCTGCGGGGGCGCGGGTGGCGACGTTGACTGGAACGCGTCCAGCTGGTCGCGGACGGCGGCCGCGTCGTGCACGGGTGGGGCCTGCGGTGGGATGGCGGCAGCGGTGCCGCGCGACCGGCCCGCCGCGCCGGGGAGTTGAGCGCCGGGCACCCGCCGGCTCAGGCCCGGGCGGGACGTGCCGTTGACCGGGGCACCTGGCGTGTCCGCGACCGCGCTGGCCCGCACGGTGCCCCCGCCGGTGACGCGGCTCGGCGGCCCGAACCAGGCGAACCCGCCCGCCCCGACCGGAACGGAGACCACGAATGTCCGGTCGCCGCCCGCTTTCCTGGTGACGGCCGGGAAGTCCCGGGCACCGCCCCGCGCGACGGGCACCGCCGCCATGGCGGACATCGCACGGGGCGCGCTGCGCTCCACGCCGACGCCGGGGCCGACCTGGAACAGTGCCGGGGGCAGGGTGACGTGCGCGGTCGTGCCGCCGCCCTCGGTGGCGGTCAGCGTGACGGCCAGCCCGTGCCGCTTGGCGAGCCGGCCGACCACGAACAGGCCGAGCACGCTGGTCGGGGCGATGTCGAGGCGCTCGCGCTCGACGAGGCGGCGGTTCTCCTGCGCCATCCGGGCGGCCGTCATGCCGATGCCGCGGTCGGCGATGCTCACCTGGCAGCGCCCGTCAGTGACCAACCGGGCGGAAACCTCCACGACGGACTCCGGCGGGGAGAACACGGCCGCGTTCTCCAGCAGCTCGGCGAAGACGAGCACCAGGTCGGAGGCGGGGCCGGCGGCGACGGTCACGTCGTCGAGCTCGGTGAACCGGACCCGCTGGAACTCCTCGATCTCGGCGAGCGCCACGCGGAGCAGGGTGGCCAGCGGCGTCGGGCCCATGACCCGGGCGTCGGTGCTGGTGCCGGCCACGACCAGGAGGTTCTCGGCGTTGCGCCGCAACCGGGTCGACAGGTGGTCGAGCCGGTAGAGCCGGCCGAGCAGTTTGGGGTCCTGTTCGTTGCGTTCCAGCTGGTCGACGACGTCGAGCTGCTGGCCGACGAGGTTGCGCGTGCGTTGCGCGACGTTGGTGAACATCGCGCTGACGTTGCGCCGGGTGACGATCTGCCGCTCCACGAGCTGCGCGGCGGCGGCCTGGACCCGGTTGAACGCGGTGGCCAGGTCGCCCAGCTCGTCGCCGGACGTGACGTCGATCGGGATGGCCGCCGGGGGTTGCTCGTCCGCCTCCTCGGCGTCGTTGACCCGGACGAGTTCGGCCTGCGCGAGGTCGGCGACCGTGGCGGCGGCGGTGGTCAGGCGGCGCAGCGGCGTGGCGATCGACCGGGTCTCGGCGACGAGCAGGCCGACGGCGACCGCGACGAGGGCGGCGGTGCCGAGCCCGACCGCCCAGGCGAGCCCGGTCGCGGCGTCGGCGCGGGCGGCCGCCGTGTCGGCGATCTGCCGGGTCACCCGGTCCTGCACCATGCGCCGTAGGTCGGACTGCGCGCTGACGGACGACAGGGCCGCCGCCACGAACCGGCCCACGGCCGGTCGGTCGGTCGCGGCCGGCAGGTGCTCGGCGAGGTCGTCGACCTGCCGCGCGGTCTCGCCCTGGTCGACGAGGACGACGAGGCCGGCCTGCTCCGCGTCGGCCTGTTCGACGAACCGCTCGGTGAACATGGCGGCCTGTTCGGTGGCGTTGTCCAGCAACGCGACACCGGTGCCGGGACTGACCGCGGCGGCGATGAGCGCCATGCCGCGCAGTTCGTTCTCCTCGTTGGCCTGCAGCAGCGCGTCGAGCGCGGTGAGCTGCCGGGTGCCCTCCGCGTCGCTGGTGCGCTGCGGCACGAGGCGCAGCGCGTCGATGATCGCCTCGATGACCGCGTGGTAGGTGCGCGCGACGCTGTCCACCGAGGCGCCGCGCATCAGCGCGCCCTGCCGGATCTCGTTGAGCGACCCGACCCGGGCGAGCGCCTCGACCATCTCGTCGGAGGCGGTGGCGCCGAGACCGTCGCGCAGCCGCACGACCGTGTCGCTGGTCGTCTGCTGGGCCAGCCGCAGCCGGACCGGGTCGGCCCCGGGCGCGGCCAGGTAGCCGGCGGTGATCAGCCGCTCGCGCTGCAGGTCCCAGACGAGCGCGCCGAGCTGGCGCGCGTTGTTGGCCGCGTCGGCGGTGGTGACCGCCGAGGCGGCGTTGCCGATCTGGCTCGACACGAACGGCACCGCGATGAGGACCACGGCGACCACGGGCAGCAGCAGGAGCAGGTTCAGCTTGCCGCGCACGCGCAGCCGGTTGATGATCACGGCCGCTCGCCCGCTCTGCGCGGCAGCGGTCCGCCCGGCTCCGGCGCCGGGAACGGCCGCGTGACCCCGGCCGCCACGAGATCGCCGCCGCGCACGGGCGCCGCGGGCCCGCGCGGCGTGGGCGGGTCGGCATGGCCGCCCGGGTGGTCGCTCCGTGGGCCCGGTGCGGGCCGTCGCATCCCGACCCACCCCAGCAGGAGTACGCCCACCAGCGCGACGGCCGCGAGCGCCACCGCCCCGAGCAGGATCTGCTGCTGGCGCTGCAGGTCACCGGCCCGGTCGGCCAGCATGGCGTCGAGGGTGGACAGCACGGCCGTCTCCAGCGCGGCCGCGGCGCGCACCAGGGCCCGGGCCGCGTTGTCGACCGCCGCGGCGCCCGTGCCCGTGGCCGCGTGCGCGGTGGCCGTCCGGGTCAGCGCGTCCACCGCCGCGACAAAGGCGTCGAGCGGGGTGAGCACGCCCAGGCCGATGGTGTCGCCGGTCGTCGTGCCGGTGCCCGAGCGCAGCCCGTCGCGGATCGCGGCGCCGGCCTGGGTGAGCCGGTCGGCCGCCACCGGGTACCGGTCGTCGAGGCCGGTCACGGCCGGGCCCGCGGCCTCCTGTCCATCGGCGTCCGACTGCCCGTCCGCGTCCGGCTGCCCGTCGGCGTCGGTCCGCGGCGCGGGGCGGACCGCGCGGGCCAGGCCGGCCAGCTCGCCGCCGCTGACGAGGGCGTCGGGCAGGCCGAGCAGGGCGGTGTGCACGAGGTGGTAGGCGTCGACCGTGGGGTCGCGCACCACCCGGGCCCCGTCCGCGATGGCGCCGAGCAACGCCCGGGTCAGCCCGATCGGCCCGGCGTAGGCGGTCATCGCGGCGGCGCCGGTCGTCCGGCTCGCCAGCGCCGTGTCGATCTGGGCCGGCAGGTCCGCCCACCGTTGCCGCGCGCCCACGTCCGTACCCACCTGGTTGTTGATGTCGTCGACCGCGGCCACCGCGGACCGCACGGCCTCCGCGTCGGGGGTGCGGCCGAACGTCGCGGCCTGCCGCGCGTCGACCAGCGCGACCAACAGCGTGGTCAGCGGCCCGGCGTACGCGACCGCGTCGCGTTCGTCGGACACGAAGGTCACGTCGGCGGCGGTCGCCGACCAGTGCGCCGAGGTCACGACCCCGATGGGCAGGACCAGTGCGGCGAGCGCCGCGACGGCCAGCATCAGCCGGCCGGTGCGCACGCTGCCCGTTGGCTCCGTCACGCCGCCTCCGCTTACGCGATTAGGGCCGAGCGCGTCATGATCGGCGCGCGCCGGGCCGTGCAACAGTCAACGAGTACGGGTGGGGTGTTTCGCGGACTGGCCGCCGTTGTTACGGACGTGAAAACCAGAACTCAGCCTGACCGCGGGACGATCGTGAGGACCGGCGCCGTCGCCTGGTCATGCCGCGCCCACGAAACTGCCGTCGAGCAGGCCGTCCAACGAGGGGCGCTCGTCGACGAGCCCGGTCTCCACCATGAAGTCGCAGATGCGCGCCGCCTGGTAGTTGAGGTGCGCCGGCGTCGTGCCCGGGGTGAAGGCGTCGACGTTCTGCTGACGGGTGAACAACGTCGTCCCGGCGTCGTAGGACCGGTAGGCCCCGACGTCGACGCCGGCCCGCCGGGCCAGGATGGTGTCCGCGGCGGCCTCGTTGTCGCGCATCCACCGCAGGGTCTCGAACCACGTGTCCACGATCGCCCGCACGTCGCCGGCCCGCCGCGTGACCAGCTCGGACCGGACGGCCAGGTGGTCGGGGATGGCGCCCGGGAACTCGGCCGACGTGGCGATCGCGCGGCTGCCCCGCCGCGCCAGCGCGGTCGTCGTGAACGGCGCGAACACGCCGGCGGCGTCGACCTGCCCCGCGGCGAACGCCTCGGCCGCCTTGTCCGTGGCCATCGGCATCAGCGTGATGTCCTTCGCCGTCAGCCCCGCCTCGGCGAGCGCGAGCAGCAGCAGGTAGTGGTCCACTGTGCCCTGCTCCACCGCGACCCGCTTGCCCTTGAGGTCGGCGACACTGCCGATCCCGGACCGGGCAATGATCTTGTCGTTGCCGGTCGAGTTGTCGTTGACCAGCACGATCGTCTGACGCGCCCCGGAACCCACCGACACCAGCGTGTCGTTGAGTGTCTGGCTGTTGGCGTCGATCTCGCCGTCGACGAGCGCCTTGAGGCTGTCGGTGTAGTTGTCGTAGTACCGCATCTCGACAGTCACACCGTGCTTGTCGAACAGCTTCTGCTCGGCGGCCACCTGCCACGGGAACCAGCCCGGCCACGCGCTGAACCCGATGACGAACGGCTCGCTGCTCTTCGGCGCGCTGCTGTCGCAACCCGCGACGGCGAGCAGCACCAGCACACCGATCGCGGCGCACCATCGACGGACAACGGTCACGTCCAGCTCCACATAGCACTGTCGGGAGTGGCCGCGAGGGACGTGGCGGCCGGAAGGTCGTCGGGACTCTACCGCAGCCGTTTTGCCACCCGCAGACAAACGCGAAAACCCCCGGGGCCGATCCCCCTTCACCCGACGAGTCCACGGCGCCCCACGGAAGTGGATCACGGATTGGCGCGTGACTTGCAGGTTTAGTCGCTACGAGCCCTATAGGTAGCGACTAAACCTGCAAGCGGCACCCCTGCGGCACGTCGTGAGTGGGTGTGTCATATTTCGGGAATGACACGATTTCTGATGAGGATCTCGCTGGTCCTGGCGGTATTGCTCGGTGGCGTCGTGGGACCGGCCGTCGCCGAGACCGCGGCGTACGCGACCGTCTACGACTCCTGCGACATGCCGCGCTGCGCGGACGCCCGCGCCGCGCACGACGAGTGGGCCGGGTACGGCTACCCGACCACCCGTGGCTGGCACCCGTGGAGCGGCGGCCAGTCCAACTTCGCCGGTGGCCAGTTCTTCAACTACGAGGGCCAACTGCCGGCCGGGGCCACCTACTACGAGTACGACGTATATCCGCGCGCTGAGGGGGCCTCCCGCGACGCGTACCGCATCGTCGTCAACACCTCAACGGACACGACCTGGTTCTCCCCGAACCACTACACCGACTTCTACCGCCTCACCTGAGACGTGTCGCGCCTCCAGACAGCGATCATGACGGGTGTTCGGGCAGGAAGATCGGCATCCGGAGCGCGAAACCGCAGCGTGGCCACGGTTCTCGGCTCGAGATGGCGATCTTTTAGGCGGAAACCCGGTTTCCCGCTCAGCACCGCAATCATAAGGCCTGGGTCGGTGTCCGCCGCCCGCTTGACGGCACGTCCGTGCCGGAGGCAGCGATCTGCACACCGACTCGGACCGCCTGAACAGGTACTCGGTTCGAACACGGCGTGCCGCGACCCGGAGCTGCCATTCTTCGCCCCCTGTCGTTGGATACCGTCGCCGCATGCCGTTGACCTTTCCGTCGCACGCCGCCGCGGTCGTGCCGACGCGCGGCGGCCGCGATCGCGGTCCACCTGCCGACGGGAGGAGCGCTGCGGCTACGCGACTACGGCGCGCTCGACGCAGCCCATCATCGCTGGTCGGTGACCGTCGCGTCCGCCTGGCTCGGCGCGGTGTCGCACCGGCTGTGGGACATCGTGACGCATGCGGCAATCGACCGGGGCGACGTGCGCGTCGAGGCACTCAGCACGGAGGCGTTCGCCGGCCAGCCGTGGTGGCGGGTCCTGTTCTACACCTCCACGCTGTTCGGCGGGGCCGTGGTCGTCGCCACCGCCGTCCACATCGGACGCCATGGCCTGATCCGGCGGTGGCACGGCTGCTCGTGGGCGCCGCGATGGTCCGCGTCCGACAAGGAACGGCCGAGCGTCAGGGCGTGCCGACGTAGGTCGCGACGATCGTGGCCGAGGCGGGGGTCACGCGGATCTCGGCGGCGCGCAGGTCGGGGTGGTCGAGCCAGTACAGGCGCTCGGTGTCGGGGCGGCCGTGGTGCGTGGGCGGCCAGCCGGCCATCGGGGTGAAGTCGTCGATCACGAGCAGGCCCCCGGGTCGCAGCCACCGGCGCGGCTCCACGGGTTCACCGCCCGCCTTGCCGTGCCCGCCGCCGTCGAGCACAAGCAGGTCGAACGGCCCGTACTCGACGAGGCTGCGGCCTTCACCGGCGCGGACCGTGACGCGCGGGTCGTCGGCGAACACCTCGGCGGCCGCGACGGCCCAAGACGGGTCGCGCTCGATGCTGATGAGTCGGGCGGCGGGATGCGCGCCGCTGGCGAGCCATGCGAGGCCGACGCCGACGCCCGTGCCCGTCTCCCCTATCAGGCCCGGGCCGACGCCGGCGGCCAGGGTCCTCAGCAGCGCGCCCTGTTCGGGCAGGCAGGAGTTGTCGAATCCCGCTTCCAGCGCCGCGTCCAGCGCCGCCCGCACCCGCCCGGGGAGATCCGTACGCCCGGCGTAGGCCGATGTACCCGCCACCGTCATGCCGCCATGGTGACAGACATCGCCGGCCGGAACGATCCGCTTTAGCCCGCCACGATCCGGTGCTCCGCGAGCTTGGCGAGGATGGCCTGGTTGGCCTCCCAGCCGTCCGGGAACCGGACCGGGACGTCGAGGTGCACGGGCTCGGTGGAGGGGTGCGCGTCGAGCAGGTCGGCGATGCCGGCCCGGCCCACCACGACGCACGCCTGGCGGTGCCGGGACGCGAGCACGCACAGCCGGCCGGACTCCAGGTGGAACGCGGTGGCGTCGCGGCGGCCGGAGAGCGGGTGCAGGACGATCGTCAGGTCGTACTCGCGGCCCTGGAGTCTGTTGGCCGTGTCGACGGTGACATCACCGACGGCGGGGTCGAGGAACGAACGCACCGCCGCGGCCTGGTCGCGGTGGGCGGTGCCCCGCGCGGTGCGGGCGGCCGTGACGGGGCCGCCGTCGCGCTCGCGCTCGGAGACCGCGACCGCGCCGCGGCGCAGCAGGCGGGTGGCGAGGGCGGCGCACGCGGCGGCGGCCTCGGCGTCGGTGCGCAGCGTGTGCCGCGACGGCAGCTCGTAGTGGGCCCAGCCGGTGCTGGCGGCCATGGCCAGGACGTCGTCCAGCTGGTCGATAGGTGCCGAATTGATAGCCAGAGTCCGGTCTGTCGGCGACGAACCCGCCGTGAAACCCGTGAAGGGATAGAAGGCCTCCGCGACCACCGGCGCGGCGGTGGTCGGCAGCCGCCACGACACGGGCAGCCGGTGAACCGGCAGGTCAGGGTTGTGCCGCAGGAGAACAGCGACGGCGCTCTGCAGCGGATCCCACGTCAATCCGGTCCACCTGTCGATATCGACAGTCGAGAACGGGTCGAGCTGGCCGGGGTCGCCGACGAACAGCGCGCGCTCGAACCGGGGCGCGACGCGCAGCAGCATGTCCGACCGCATCTGGTACGCCTCGTCGACGATCGCGACCGGCCAGGAGCCCTCCTTGATCGTGGCCCACTTGGCGGCGGTGGCGATCGTGACGACGGGGCCGTTCAGCTCGGCGACCTTCTGCCCCACGGTGACCGTCGGGTGCAGCACCCGGGCGCTCGGCACGTAACCGGCGGCCGACAGCCGGCCGATCGTCACCGCCGGCGCGTGCGCGGCGATCCGGTCGATGAGATCGTCGACCTGCTCGTTGGTCTGCGCCACGATCATGACCCGCTCGCCGGCCCGCGCCAGCCGGCCGGCAGCGGCCGTGACCAGAGTGGACTTGCCGGCGCCGGGCGGCGAGTCGACCACCACGCCCCGGTTGGAGCCGAGGTCGTCCAGCACGTCGTCCAGGATCATGACCAGTCCTCCGCCGCGTCGCCGTCCGTGGGCACGTAGTCGCGCGGCGGGCCGCCGTGCGTCCACGGCGTGTCCTCCCGCGCGGGGAAGTCGGGCGTCTGCTGGTACGCGTCGCCGAACGCCGTGTAGCAGACCCGCTCGCCCACCTCGGGCACCGAGCCGGGCGGCGCCTGCAGCGAGCTGCCCATGCCGCCGGCCAGCTCCAGCACCACCTCGGCCTTGTCCGCGGCGCCGGCGTGCACCGACACGACGGTGGCCTTCTGGCTCGGCCGGGCCGGCGAGGTCAGCTCCATGCCCGGCGTGAACCGCACCGGGTCCTGGGTGAGCACCGTGACGTGCGGGCGCAGCACCCGTCGCCGCCCGCTCGTGTCGACCCGGTCGGGCTGCGCGGCGGTGACCACGCCGGCGAACGCCTCCCCACTCAGCCGGTACTCCGCGAGCACCAGCGGGTCGTCGAACGCCCGCTGCACGTCGTAGGTAGCCTGGTCGCGCTCCATCCGGTTGAGGCGCCCGGCGGCGGCGACGGCGCCGTCGCGCTTCGGCTGCGGCGGCCGCCCGTCGGCCAGACCCAGAACCATCGACGAGTACGCGTCGCGGTCCGCGCCCCAGCGCACCGCCACCCGCTCCCCCGGCGGCAGGGCGCGCAGCAGCTCGACGCCCCGCCAGACGAGGTCCCACGTCGGCTCGATCTGCCCGCGCACGGCCGCGACCAGCCGGGCCAACGCCGGCTCGCCCGGGTTGTCGGTGTAGGCGTCGATGAGCGGGGCGAGCACCTCGTTGTCGAACGTCGGGTCGGTCACCGGACCGGCCGGCGGGAAGGCCAGCGGGTCCTCCGCCGCCTCGCCCGCCTCGGCGCCCGTCATCCCCGCCGGCGGGTCGAGCCAGCCCATGAGGGCGGCCAGGTTCGCGTCCTCGAGCGCGGACTGCCCGGTCGCCCAGTGCGCGGTCAGCGCGCTGGTCAGCGCCACCAGCGCGGCCGACCCGGGATGGTCGTAACGCTCGGCGAAGTGGGTCAACCACCGACCGAGCACGGGTACGGTCATGGGCACCGCCCACTGCCCGTCGGTCTTGCGGAACCGCGTGGACCGGCCGAACATCCGCACGAACGCCGCCCCGGCCGGGTTGGGCACGATCAGCTGCGGCCCGTCGGCGTACCGGGCGCGCGACTCGCGGCCCCGGTTGGTCGCCACCAGCTCGACCTGCGTGGTGAACAGGGCGACGTAGTCGAGGACGATCTCGGCCAGGTCGGCGGCGAAGCCGAACCGCTGGTCGCGGTTGCGCGGCTGGGCGACGACGAGCAGGCGCGCGTCGTCACGCGCGGTGCCGACCATGGCGGCCAGCGGGGCGTTCGCCTCGCCGGCGAGCGTCAACGGCACGAGCACCAGCGGCCGCTCGTGGATGTGCACGTGCCGCACCGTGGTGATGCGCTGCGCCGTCCCCCGCTCGGCCGCGATCGCCCGCGCCAGAGAAGTCAGCGTCGTCACGCTGAAACCTCGGCGCGCAGGCGGGCGGCGGCGCGGAGCAGAGCGGCGGACTCCTCCTGTTCGGGCGTCGGCCGCCGGGTCTCCCGGGCCAGGGCGAGCGCCGTGTCGATCGACTCGATCCCGCCCAGGTCCTCGCGGACGGCCCGGCCGAGGGCGGACGTCTCGCCGCGCGCCTCGTGCCGGCAGAAGTACGCGATCTCGCAGTGGGACAGGCATTCGGGCGCGTAGCGGGCGTCCACCCGGTGCAGCGCCGCGCCCAGCTCCTCGGGCGTCGCGGTGGGCACGCCGTCGGCGTCGGGGCGCGGGTCGACGGTCAGGTCGTCCGGCAGCAGGTCGAGCAGCTCTTCGATCCGCGCCATCCGGGACAGCTGCCGGCGCAGGACGGTGAGCTGTTTGCGCACGTCGACGAGGGTGACGGCGGGCGAGTTGGCGAAGTCCTTCGGACACACCAGCACGATGTCGTGCGACACCGTCGCCGGGTCGAGGCCCTGCTCCTCCAGCATGGTGCGCATGGCCAGCACGTACACGGCGGACTGGATCGCGGCGGCGGCGACCTTGGCGGGGTCGGCCTGCCCGTCGATCACCGGGAACGACTTGATCTCGACGACGTGGAACCGGCCCGCCAGCCGGAACGCGATGAGGTCCGGCTCGAGGTAGACGGCCCGGCCGCCGACCTCCATGCGCAGCAGCGGGTGGTCGAACAGGGTGCCGGCCTCGGTGGCCGCGTTGGTGATGGCCTCCCGCGCGCGGGCGTGCCGGTCGGCGTTGCTCTCGTTCCCGAGGCTCTCCAGGTCCTGGTAGCCGACCTCGGACAGCGGCAGGTCGAGCTTCTCGCGGAGCAGGCTGAGCAGCTCGGCGCAGCCGTCGGCCTTGATCTGGGCCTCGAACGCGTTGCCGCGGGTGATCGCGAAGCGCGACTGGCCGAACCGGGCCGGGAAGCCGACCTGGGTCGCGAGGCGCCCCTTGTCCACGCCGGCCGCGTCCAGCACGGCCCGGCGCGAGCAGCCGGGATTGGCGGTCATCGCGGCGATGGTGCGCGCGGTGTGCCGCTTCGGCTGCGCGCTGCCACGCAACCGCGCCAGTCGGGCATCAAGGTCGCTCATGATGCTCCTTCGCGGGGGTCGGATCTCGCCGTACGGGGAAGGTTGGCGCGTTGCCGTGGGGTCCCGAAGAACCTCCCGGCGTCGTCGAGCTGTTCGGTCGCGCGGGCGGCGCCCGCCGCGCGGTGGCTGCGGTCGGCCTCGGCGTGGATCGCCAGCTCGGCGCGGGCCGCCGCGACGGCCGCCGCCGTCGCCGCGCCACCGGGATCCATCCCCAGGCCCGGGATGTTAGCGGCGAAGCGCCACAGCAGCCGGCTCGCCGACGTGCCGGCCTCGGGCAGCCGCTCGACGTGCTCGGCCACGCGGATGGCGCAGGTCAGGAAGTCGACGCGGGGGCTGAGCGGCCCGACGATCCGCCGCTCCAGCGGCCAGGTCGACACCGCCAGCAGGCCGCGGGCCGGCGCGAGCACGTCGGCGCTGAGCACGGCACACAGATAGTACGGACGGGAGTACGGCGCGAGCCGGAACGAGCGCTCCTCGTCCCGACGCAGGCTGGTCAGGCGCGCGCCCACGATGTCGCCGGCGAAGAACGCCCGGTGCACCTCGCCGATCAACCGGGGCGCGGCCGGGACGGAGAGCAGGGTCAGCGCGTGGTGCACCTGCTCGCGGACGGGCAGCAGGGCGCCCGCACCGCGCGGCGCCGGCACGACCTGCTGGGCGAGCCCGGCGACCGCCTCGTCCCAGGCCCGCTCGGCCTCGCGCAGCTCGCGCCGCAGGCCCGCCGCCGCGGTCCGGTCGCCCGCCATGATCGCCTGACGAACGGCCGCACGCAGCTTGTCGATGCGGCGCTCCAGCTCCTCGGCGACCCCCTCCACGCGCGGGACCCTAACATCTCCACTCTTTTCCAGTAATCACCGCCACGCCGGCCGTTATCCGAACGCGATGGTCGGATGGCGACCTTCCAGGTGCGTCTCGTAGACTCCCGGCTCGTGTCGAGCAGCATCGGCCGGGGGCAGGGCGACGACGCGGTCTACGGCGTCGGGCCGTACGGTGGGCTGCGCGACCTGTTCTCGCTGCAACGGGTGATCGCGGGTCTGGGAGCGCTGGCCGTCCTGGCGACCGTCCCCTTCGGAGGGATGAAGAAGGCCGTCGACGTCCACCCCGATCGCGGCCTCGAGCGCCTCGCGGTGAACCAGGTGTACGACGCCGGTCCGTACAAAATCACGATCACCGGCGCGCGCCTGCTCAAGGACCAACCGCCGCTGTACGCGACGAACAAGGCCAACCGGTGGGTCATCATCCTGGCCACCGTCGAGGTCACGGCCGACGAGAGCCGCAACGACGCGGCCACGGCGATCCACCTGCGCGGCGTGGCGGGCGTCCCGGACATGGACGGCATGCTGCGCAACGACGCCGACAGCGTCCTGGTCCGCAGCGACCTGACCGTCTTCTACGCGGCGCACCCCGGCATGCCCGAGGAGCTCGTCATCGGTTGGGAGCAGGACTCGAAGGCAGCCGTGCCGACCGAGGTCGACGTGCTCGTCACCGGCAGGACCTACCGGATGAACACCTTCAACGAGTCCATGGAGTGGCTCGACGAGGAGGACCGGGCCATCGTCACCGTCCCCGTCCTCGACCGGCGCAACACATGAGAGGCACGCTGGGGCGGGTCGGGTCGTGGCTGGCGGGGGCCGTCGCGCTGCTGCTGGTGGTCAACGTCGGCCACCGCGTCATGGTGTTCAACAACGCCGCGAGCGACCGGGAGCGGCCCTACGAGGTCAGTGCCGAGGTGGGCAGCATGGCGCTCGCCCGCACGTTCACCGCGGGCGTGATGTCGGTGCGCGGCGCGGGCGCCATCATCGATCCGCGCGGCGGCAACCCGCACGTCAGCACCGGGGTCTGGGTCATCGTGACCGTCCGCGCCGCCAGCCGGGACGAGCCCGTCGCCATCGGCTTCGCCGGACTGCGCGACGCGGCCGGGCGGGTGTACTGGGCCAGCGAACGGGTGAAGCAGGACCTTCGCGGAGGTCGGACCCTCCAGCCGGGCATCCGGGTCGAGGGCGAGATCGCCTTCGAGGTGCCCCGGGCCGCGCCGAGCGGCGGCCTGACCGTCCTGCTCGCGAAGAACATGTTCGAGCGCCGGATGGAGGACATCCTCGCGTTCAAGCTCGACCCCGTCGACGCCGCGACGGTGACCGGCTGGGCGGCCGACAAGAAGGCCACCCTGACCCCGACGAAGGTGCTCGGATGAGTGCGCCCCAGCAGCCGCACCCCGGCCAGCCGGGCTACCAGGCGCCACCGGACTATCCCGCCCCGCAGCAGCCGTACGCGTATCCGCCCCGACCCGGCCACGCCCCGCCACCCGGGTATCCCCAGCCCGGTTACCCGACCCACCCGGGATACCCGCCCCAGCCGGGCCCCCACGGTGCGCCCGGCTACCCGGGCTACACCGTGCCGCCGCCCGGCTACGCCCCGGCTCCGCCGGCCCACGTCGGGCAGCCGCCCGCCGACCCGCCGCCGGCCTTCGTGCTGCCGCCCGGCTTCCTGGCTGCCCAGGCGCAGGGGCAGCCCGCGCCGCCGCCCAGCACCGGGCCGGGCTGGTGGCGGCGCAACTGGTGGGGCCTACTCGTCATCGTGCCGCTCCTCGTCACGGCGCTCGGCCCCGAACTGCCCGAGTTGTACCGGAAGTGGCACAACACCAAGCCGAACGAGCGGGTCCACGTCGCCGGCGGACAGTGGGCGTCCTTCGGCGGTGGGCGCATCCGGCTCATCTCGCTGAAGCGTGCCCCGGCACTCACAACGTACGAGGGACGGCCGTACACGCCGCCTGTCACCATGCAGATCTGGCAGGCCACGGTCGAGGTCGACGTGACCGAGGACGCCGACCTGGAGGGATGCGACTTCTCCGTGGCGGACGCCCGCGGCCGCGTGTTCTCGGCGAGCCCGCAGGAGCTCAACGGGGTCGACGTCGACCGGGCGAGCTGCCTGCGCCCGTTCGACGCGCCGAAGACCGGACCCTTCACGGTCGTCGCGACCTTCGCCACGTCGGCGCTGCCGCAGGGCCTGCGGGTGACGGTGGGCACCGAACTGCCCCGCTACCTGTGGCTGACCGCACCCGACTGAGTCGGCGCCGGGACGGGCGCGGACGCCGCCGCCACCGGCCCGGGGTCGGCCGGGGCGCCGGGTTCGGCCACGATGCCGCGGTTGCCGATGAGCAGGATGCGGTCGATGGCGGCCGCGATCAGGCAGATCACGGCGACCGTCGAGATCGCGCTGTTGATCGTGCTGAGCGGGTAGGACAGCGGCATCCACCGCGTGCCGACATCGTTCGGCCCGATGATGAGGCGCTCCACCTCCCACGCCACCTGTGACAACGCCATCGCGGCGGTGAACAGCAGGCAGAAGAACAGCGTGGTGACCAGGCCGATGCGTCCCATGATCCGCACGCCGTTGACCAGCGGGCCGAACCTGTTGCGCAGGTCGAGGTGGATACCCGTGCCCAGCCAGCGCATCGGGCGGGGCAGTTCGTCCAGCCACAGCGGCGGCGGCTTGTTGTCGTCCACCTCCAGCGAGACGTTCACCTCCCGGCGGTAGACCACGGCACCCAGCAGGAGCCAGGCCAGCGGCGCGATCAGCACCACGTCGGCCTTCCCGAGCTGGTCGCCGACCCACAGGACGACGTCGCGCAGCGGCCCCAGCCCGTTCGCGGCGCCCGCCCAGGCGTCCGCCAGCCACTTGGCGGCCACGCGTTCGTGCAACCACGCGTTGTCCGGGCCCCACTCCTGGGAGAGCTGGCTGAGCCAGAGCAGTTCGAGATAGCCCATCACCAGGCTGAAGAGGATCCAGCCGCGGAACAGCTGCCACTTCGGCAGCAGCCAACGCAGGACGAACACGATGAGCACCGCCGCCACCAGCGTGGACCGGACGGTGAACGGCAGGTGGCGCATGATGTCGACCGACCCGGGGTCGGTGATGCTGGCCGGGTTGGCGAGGACCTCGTCCTCGAACACCTTGTAGTAGTAGTTGGTCGACTCGTCGCGCGCCATGCCGAGACTCGTGTAGATCGCCAGGAACGGCACGAGCACGCTCGTCAGGTGTCCCACCAGGTCGCGTGCCGTGGCCCGGCCGGTCGTGGCCAGCCGCGGCAGTGACCGCCGCACCGCCAGCAGCATGAGCGCCAGACTGATCATGAAAACGACCGGCGACAACAGATAGACCAGGTAGCCGGCGGTGCCGTTCCAGCGGGCCGTGATCACGGCGAGGTGCACCAGCCACGCCGAGGCCGCCTGGCCGAGCAGGTAGATGCCGAACAGGACGGGCCAGTGTCGCCACCACAGCCGCGCGGCGCCGGCCACGACGGCCCCGGCGTCCACGAACGACATCAGCAGGCCGCTGCGACCGCGCCGCCGGCCCACATACCCGGGCGTCTCCCCCGCCACTGCAGTCACGGGCACACCCTAGTGCAGTCCACGTGGGCGTACCGAACCGGAAACCTACGCCCGCCGGCCCCACAGCTTCGACGATCCCCGGGGCTACGCCGGCGACGCCGAGCCGCTCGACTTCCGCCACCGGCACGCAGCGTCGCCGGAGCTGACCGGGGCGTGAGCCCGGATGGGCCGGCGGGGGGACGCCGACCCATCCGGTCGCCCGCGTCAGAACGTGCCGGCGTTGAGCTTCTGCTGGAGCTTGGTCGTGGTGCCCGAGCCCCAGATGCCGTCGGCCGTCGCGCCCACCTTGCGCTGTAGCGCCCTGATGGTGTTCGGGCCGATGATGCCGTCCTGCGAGACCCCGAGGTACTTCTGCAGGGCTCTGCGGGTGTTGGGGCCCATGGCCCCGTCCACGGCGAGGGAGGCACCGTGGCTGTTGAGGGACCGCTGCAGGGCCGCGCACGTCAGCGGGCCGAACTGGCCGTCGACCTTGAGGGTGCCCGTCGGTGGGCGGGGCCGCGGCGGGATGGGGGCACTCCCGCCGGCGAGGGCCGCCTTCATCATGGCGGCCGTCTTCGGGCCGTAGATGCCGTCGACCTCGAGCTTGTACCTCGTCTGGAACGCCTTGAGCGCCGTCTCGGTGGCCGGGCCGAACTGGCCGTCGACCGTGAGGCCCGACTTCATCACCTTGTTGAGGTTCGTCTGCAGGGTCCTCACCGCGGTGCCGGTGGAGCCGCGGCGCAGCATGCCGTCGGAGGAGGGCAGCGGCGCGGCGCCGTTGTAGGCGGGCCGGCCGTAGCCGACGACGCAGGCCTTGCGCCGGCGGCGCAGGCACATGTCGGAGGTGTTGCCCTCGATGGTGGTGATGGAGCCGTCGCTGTTCACGGCCTCCACGACGCCGACGTGGTCGATGCCGCTGATGGAGCCGCCGCCGGACCAGTCGAAGAAGACGATGTCGCCGGAGCGGATGCCGCCGAGGCCGTAGTGCCAGCGGCCGGCGTTCTTGAACGCCTGCGCGTGCGCGACGGTCCAGGCGAACTTGCCCATGCAGGCCGCCAGGTTGCCCGACTGGTTCGCGGCGTAGCTGACCGTCATGTCGCACCACGCGCCGTCAAAGCCGTACCAGGTGGTGATGAAGTTGTGGTTCGAGCCGGGCGGGCTCTCCCTGGTGCCGAGCAGCGCGCGCATCGCCGCGACCATCCCTGCCGCCGTACCCATGTCAGAACCCCCAGTCTTCGCTCATGGCGTCGATGCCGGTGACGGCGACGCCCGGGTCCTGACTGATCGACCCCTGGTCGGGGTCCACGTCGAAAAGACCCGCGCCGTACGCGGGCTCGACGGTCGTCTCGTCCGCCGACGCGGCGCCCGCGGTGATGACCGCGCCCGCGCCGAGGGCCACCGCGGTCGCGCCGACGGCCGACCCCACGAGGAGTGTCCGACGCCTCACCGCACGACCCTCCGATGACTTCGCTTCCGCACTCGTTGATCCCTCCGTGAGTTGGGGTTTACGGACGGTATTGCCGCTTGTTACCGGCAAGTTCCTCATAGGAGGATGGCGATGCCATGTGCTGAAAATCTTGCGCAATCCTTGCCACCGCATTGGATTACGCCAGGTCACGGCGTCGTAGCTGGCTGACGGAAAGAGGCGTATGACCGAGGTACGGGTTCTGGGACCGGTCGAGGTGTGGTCGCAGGGACGCTCCATCGATCTGGGCGCGGCGAAGCGGCGCGCGGTGCTCGCGGCGCTCGCGGTCAACCTGGGTACGCCCGTCTCGGCGGAGACCATCATCGACCGGGTCTGGGACGGTCACGCGCCGGCGGAGGCGCGCAACGTGGTGTACGCGCACGTGAGCCGCATCCGTCGGGTCCTCGCCGACGCCACCGACGCCGACCGGGTGCCGGTCGTGCTGGAGCGCCGCTCCGGCGGGTACGCCATCCGGGCCGACCCGGACCGGGTCGACATGCACCGCTTCCACCGGCTCGTCGACCGGTCGCGGGCGATCGCGCTGGCCGACGAGGAGCGCGCCCGGCTGCTGCGCGAGGCGATGCGGCTGTGGCGCGGCGACCCGCTGACCGGGCTGTCCGGCGAGTGGGTCGGCCGCCTGCGGGAGAGCCTGCGCCGCCAGCACGTGGACGCGGCGGTGGCCTGGTCACAGGTGGAGCTGCGGCTGGGCCGGCACGAGGAGGTGATCAGCACGCTGCGGCCGCTGGTCGCCGAGTACGCCACGGTGGAGCCACTGACCGCGGCGCTCATGGGCGCGCTGCACTTCGCCGGGCGCAGCTGGGAGGCGCTGGACTGCTACAGCGCGCTGCGCGAGCGGCTGGTGGAGGAGCTGGGCGTGGAGCCCGGGCCGCGGACGCAGGCCCTGCACCAGGCGATCCTGCGCGGCGACAGACCGTGGCGGGCGGAGATCTCGGCGGCGTTCTCGGAGGTCTCGTCGGTGGAGGACACCGGCGACCTGCGCGCGGCCCTGGAATCGCTCAAGGACCAGGTGGCCCGGGCGATCGAGCATCTGGACCAACAGGCGAACTGACAAGCGCCTGTGATCCAGATCACAAGCAGAAAAGAAGCTACGTGCTGGTAACGCGCCGTCGATGTGGAGAGCGACACAGGTTGTTCTCAGATGAAGGTGGTCGGCGCGATGTCTCTCCGGATGAAGCTGCTCGGGGCGTTCGGGGTGGTCCTCGCCCTCCTGCTCGGCGTAGGGGCGACCGGGTGGTTGTCGTCGTCGACCATGGAGGACAAGGCCAGCGACATCTACCACGACAACGTCCAGGCCGCGGTGACCCTGGGCGCCGCGCAGTCCGCACTGTGGGAGCTGCGCTACGGCTTCCCGCAGTTCATGGCCGTGCCGGAGAAGCGCCAGGCCATCGTCGAGGCCGAGCCGGGCCTGTACCAGAAGATCGACAACGCCATCGCCGAGTACGCCGCAGGCAACCGTACGGCCGCGGAGCGGGCCGCCATCGAGGAGTGGAACAAGGCGTTCACCGACTACCGTGGCGCCCGCCCGAAGTGGTTCGAGCTGTACGGCGCCGGCAAGCTGGAAGAGGCGGCCGACTGGCGGGCCAAGACCACCACGCCGTTCGGCGCCGCGTCGGTCGCCGCCATGGGCAAGCTGATCGACCTGCAGAAGGCGGCCGCGGCCGAGAGCTACAACGACGTCCACGGCCTCGACGAGCTGGTCATCGGCCTCACCATCGTGGCGCTCGTCGCCGGCGTGTGCTTCGCCCTCTACATCAGCCGCCTGTTCACCCGCCGGCTGGCGCAGATCGGCGGCGCGCTGGCCCGCGTCGCGGACGGTGACCTGACCTCGCGCGTCGCGGTCACCGGCAAGGACGAGATCGCCCAGATGGGCACCGCCTACAACGCGGCCATCAGCCACGTCGGCGGCCTCGTCTCGGCCATCGGCGAGAACGCCTCGAACCTCGCGTCCGCCGCCGAGGACCTGTCCACCGTGAGCCGCGACATGAACACCAACGCCGAGTACGCCGCGACGCAGGCCGAGCGGGTCGCGACCAGCATCGACCAGGTCGCCGACCGGGTGCAGCAGGTCGCCGGCGGCACCGAGGAGATGGCCGCGTCGATCCAGGACATCTCCTCGAACACGGCGCACGCGCTGCGCATCGCCGAGAGCGGCCGGGAGACCGCCGCCGCGACGGGCGACACGATCGACCGCCTCAACCAGGCGTCGGCCGAGATCACGCAGGTCGTCAACCTGATCAACTCGATCGCCGAGCAGACGAACCTGCTGGCGCTCAACGCGACGATCGAGGCGAGCCGCGCGGGCGACGCCGGCAAGGGCTTCGCCGTGGTGGCCGCCGAGGTCAAGGACCTCGCCAAGGCGACCGCCAGCGCCACCGAGGAGATCGGCACGAAGATCGACGCCATCCAGGGCTCGGCGGCCGAGGTCGTCGAGGCCATCGGCAAGATCACCTCGGTGATCGGCGAGGTCAACGACGCCCAGTTCACCATCGCCCAGGCGGTGGAGAAGCAGCTGGAGACGAGCGGCTCGATGGGTCAGAACGGCACCCGCGCCGCCAACGGCGCGGCCGACATCGCGGGCGCGGCCAACGACCTCACCGAGGCCGCCCGGGCCACCACCGACGGCGCGACGGCCACCGAGCGCTCGGCCACCGTTCTCGCCACCATGGCGACGGACCTGCGCACACTGGTGAGCGGCTTCCGCGTCGCGGAGTAGCCCGCACCCCTGCCGAACGGCCCCACCGCAGTCGCGGCGGGGCCGTTCGTCGCGTGGCGCGTCCCCGTCTGGATCCATGGGGCGCCGAGGGTGATCGCCGTGGCCAGCGCCACACGCGTACGGGTCAACATCGCGCGCCTCCTAATTCCGACTGGATAGATAGGCTATCCGGGGCCGCTACGCGGCCCCCGTAGTCCAAATGGATCAGATCGCCGCGGCCACGCGGTAGGGTCGTCCACATGCTACGGCGGGTGTGGGGCATCGCGCGTTCGCTCGTGATGTACCGCGGCATCCCCGGCCGGCACCGGCGGCTGCGCCGGTTCTACGGTCGGTTCCTCAAGCCGGGCGACGTGGGCTTCGACATCGGCGCGCACGTCGGCAGCCGGGTGCGCGTCTGGCGGTCGCTCGGCGCGACGGTGATCGCGGTCGAGCCGCAGCCGGACTGCCTGCGCGTCCTGCGCCTGCTGCACGGCCGCGACGCGGGCGTGCGCCTCCTACCCGTCGCCGTGGGCGCCCAACCCGGCCGCGCCCAGCTCGCGCTGTCGTCCGCGACGCCGACGGTGTCGTCGATGTCCCCGGCGTGGATCGCATCGGTGACCACCGAGAAGAGCTTCGCCCGCGTGCGCTGGGACAGTGCGGTCGAAGTCGAGGTGGTGACGCTCGACGACCTGATCGCGGCGCACGGCGAGCCGGCCTTCTGCAAGATCGATGTGGAGGGTTTCGAGGTGGACGTGCTGCGCGGCCTGACCCGACCGCTACGCGCGCTGTCCTTCGAGTACCTGCCCCCCGCCCACGATGCGGCGCTCACCGCGCTGAGCCTGGTCAACAGCCTCGGCGAGTACGAGTACAACTACTCCCCCGTCGAGACCATGCGGCTGGCGAGCGATTCGTGGCTCGACGCCGAAGCCCTGGCCCGCCTGCTCGACGAGCACTTCCGCCCCCTGGGCCGCTCCGGCGACATCTACGCCCGCCTGATCCGCTAGCCGGCAGCAAGATCGCTATCTTCCGCACCAACGTGCAGTCCTTCATCGCTAAGATCTCGGTTTCGTGTACAGAACCGCAGCCCAGGTACACGAAACAGAGATCTTGAATGCGCGGGCGGCCTGCTCCGTCACGCTGCGGTCAGCGGCCGGATCGACCCGCTCTCCGTGGGCACGTCCGTTTCCTCCGGGGCCGGGCTGATCAGGTAGAGCCCGAGACCCCGGATCTCGAAAGCACAGTCACCGACGAACTCGGGCGCGAGGCCCGCCGACCGCAGGTCGTCGAGGACCTCACCGAGTGGCCGGTCCAGCAGCTGCACTCCGTTCAGGACGGCGTCCGCACCGCCCGGTTCGATCTCCGTGAGGCGGTCGTCGTCGCCGTAGGAGAGCATCAGGGTGACGTCACCGTAGGCGTCGATGAGGCCCGAGCCCGGAACCCGCTCGAACGAGACCGGCTCGCCCAGCCTCGCGCGGTGCGCCTCGCCGAATTGTGCCTGAGCGACGCCGCTACCTGGCGTTATCTCGTAGGACGGGAGCATTTTCCCACCCTATTGGAAGGTCGCGAGGACGCGGTCGCGCACCGTGTCCATGCGCCACACCGGCGCGCCCGGGCCGGGTCGCAGGCCGTCGTCCCAGCCCCAGCGGGCGATCCGGTCGAGCACGGCGGGGTCGCGGGCCACGATGGTGATCGGCGCGTCGCGGGAGGCGCCGTCGCCGGCCACGACCGGCGCCGGCTGATGGTCGCCGAGCAACACCATGACGAGGTCCTGTCCGCCGTACCGCGCCGCGTAGTCGACCAGACAATTCATCGAGTACGCGACGGAGCGCGCGTAGTCGGCGCGCACCCGGGCGCCGTCGCGGCTCAGCACCGACTCCGGGATGTCGTGCGACCCGTCCGCCGCCGCGTACGCCGCACCGTCCCCGAGCGCCGCCCAGTCCAGCACCGGCGGCACCGGCGACCACGGGGCGTGGCTGGAGATCAGGTCGAGTTCGGCCATCACCGGTCGACGACCGGTCGCCGCCCGTTCGGCGCGGTGGAACGCCGCGAGCGTGAACTGGTCCGGAATCGAGTCGAAGGCGAACCGGGGCCCCGCGTAACCCAGGTCGCCGCTGTTGTAGACCCGGTCGAAGCCGTAGAACCCCGACTCCGGCCAGTCGCCGTTGGCCGGCGCGACGGCGACCGTGCGCCAGCCGGCGCGGCGGAACGCGCCGGACAGGGTCAGCCGGTCGGTGTCCATCAGGTCGGCGTACCGGCGCTGGTTGTTGACCCACAGCCCCGATTGCAGGGTCGCGTGGGCCAGCCAGCTGCCGCCCCCGGACGTCGGCGACGTGACGTACCCGCTGCGCGCCCCGAACCCGGCCGCGCGCAGCCGCGCCGTCCCCGCGTCCAGCGCGTTCGTGACCGCCGGGTCGTCGAGCGCCACCCGGCCGTAGCTCTCCACGAACGCCACGATCACGTCCTTGCCCCGCAGCGCGGTCAGCAGATCGGCGCCCGGCACGTCGCGGTAGGCGTCCACCCTGGACTCGGCGGCGAACGCCGCCCGGTCGGCCAGGCCCGCCCGCACGCGCGCGGCCTGGTCGCCGACCAGGCCTGCGACCTCGGTCGACGCGACAGGCAGGTCGGGCCCGACCCGCACCCCGAACGCGGCGCACGCCAGCCACAACACCGCCAGCACCGCGAGCGCCCGGCCGACGCGCCCACGGTACGCCGTCGCGTGGCGGGCCAGGCGCGTCGCCGCCCACGCGAGCAGCACCGGCAGGGCCAGGGCGAGCAGGCCGGCGACGATCGCGACCGCGACAGCGGCGGGCCGACCCACCGACCGGGCCAGGAACTCCACCGCCGGCCCGAGGAACGACCAGTCCCCGAGCGGGTCGAACGGCCGGCCGAACGCCGCGAGGAACCCGGTGTTCAGGACCCGCACCACGAACAGCGCGCCGAGCAGCGTCCCGCACGCGCCCGCGAGCCCGCGCCGCGCGGCCGTCCCGCTCACCAGGATCAGGCCGGCGCCGACGAGGCCCTCCGCCGGAATCCGCAGCAACACCAGCGGCGACAGGTCGCGCAGGTCCGGCGGCGCGACGAGCGCCGCGAACGCGATCACTCCAGCGATAGCCGACACGACCACCGTCCGCGCGCGCCCAGTTGGTCGGGCGGTCGGCGGCGCGCCGCCGGGGCCGAGTGTCTCGATCATGTGCGCCTCAAGACCTGATCAAGGCATCCGATCATGGAGTTTTCGCTGGTAGCGTGTGACGTCCTGACGACGGGAGGTCGGGCGGATGGGCAGCCGCGGCGCTTCGGAGCGCACGTTCCCTTGGCGCCTCGTTCTCCTGCTCGGGTGTGCGGTCGCCGCAATCAGCTGGATTATCGCCGTCGATGTCGTGCGCCTGCGCCGGGCGGTCGAAACGACGGACACGAAGCCGGTGTTTGCTGGCGCGATTGCGGCACTGTGCACCGCCGCCTGGCTCGGCACGATGGCCGCTCAACGGCGCAGCGGGAGCCGACAGCAGGCGTCCGTTCGGACGTGGATGGTCATCGGCTGGCTCGTCGCCGTTTTCTTCGCGCTGATCGCCACGCACAGCCGGCGCGGGTACGAGCCGGGCCGTGGCGAGCTGACATCCGCCGTAGAGGTCGGCGTCGTGACCTACCTCACGGTCATCGCCGGCCTCTTCATCGTCGGCATCGTGGCGCTGTTCTGGTGGCAGCACCGCGCCAACCGGCCGATCACGCACGACCCCGACGATCTTGTCGAGGTGTGGCGGGTCGAGCCGTCGGCGGGCGACCGCCGGCGAAAGCCGTATTTCGAGGCGCGGTGCGAGTGCGGATGGAGCGGCCAGCACATCTACGAGACAACGCCCGGCGCGCGGTCGAAGGCCTTCGCGATCGCCCACCGCCACGGCTCGCACGTCGTGCCGGAGCTGTTCCAGGACTAGCCGGCGGGCCACGACAGCGGGTTCGAGTGTCTCGATCATGCGCGCCCCAAGGACTGATCAAGACGCCGGATGGCCTCGCGGTTCTCGGGTTCCTCAGCATTGTGCCGGTGTCCTGGTGGGAGCACCGTGCCAGTCAGCCGATCGTGCACGACAACAACGATCTTGTTGAGGTGTGGCGGTTCGATCCGCCTGCGGGCGACCGCCAGCCACGGCCGTACCTCCAGGCCCGGTGCGAATGCGGATGGTTCAGTCAGTACATCTACGGCACCACGCCCAGGGCATGGTCCAGGGCCTTCGCCACGGCCCGCCGTCACGGCACGCGGGTCGCCCACGACCTGGTCCAGGACTAGCCGGCGGGCCACGTCAGCGGGCCGCCGGGATGTGCAGGGTGTGGGCGAAGCGGCGGACCTTCGCGGCGAGATAACGGCCGTTGGCCGGGGACAGGTGCACGCCGGTCGGCACGCTCTCCACCACCGTCACGCCGAGCCGGGCCAGCTGGGAGGCCTTGTCGGGGTTGTTGGTCAGCAGGGCCACCCGGTCGGCGCCGAGCGCACGGAGCATCTGCGCCGCGACCGTGTAGTCGCGCTCGTCCTCGCCGTGACCGAGCGCCACGTTCGCCTCGTAGGTGTCCAGGCCCGCGTCCTGCAACGCGTACGCCTCCAGCTTGGCGTACAGGCCGATGCCCCGGCCCTCCTGGCGCAGGTACAGCACGAAGCCGCCGGTCGCCCCGATCCGCTCGAGCGCCTCGCGCAGCTGCGGGCCGCAGTCGCAGCGCTGGCTGCCGAACGCGTCCCCGGTGAGGCACTCGCTGTGCGGGCGCACGAGCGGGGCCGGGCCGCCGGCGGCGGCGCGGGCCCGCGCGCCCGCCCAGTCGCCGAGCCCGAACGCGACGTGCTCGCCCGCGTCGGCCAGGCCGGCGAAGGAGAACACGTCGGCCGTCGTCGCGTACCCGTCGGGCAGCCGTAGCGGGATCCGGACCTGGCTGCGGACCGTGGCGTCATCCATCGGGGCTCCTCTTCTCACTGGGCACCGAAACGCTCGGACAGCGCGTACCGCAGCAGGACCACGTCGCCGATCTGGCGTACGTCGGCCAGCGTCGCGCGCCGGTCCGCGTTCCACGGGAAGGCGCCGTCGCCGACGAAGCGGCAGGCCCGGGAGTCGCCCACGAACAGCGGCGCCACCACCAGGTGCAGCTCGTCGGCCAGGTCCTCGGCCAGGAACTGGGTGTGCACCATCCCGCCGCCCTCGACCATGAGCCGGTCGACGCCGCGTTTGTGCAGGTCCTCGGTCAGGCGGCGCAGGTCGACGGGCTGACCGCCGTCGAGCACCGTCGCCACCTCGCCGAGCCGGTCGCGGGCGAGCGGGAGCGCGCCGGACGCGCAGTAGACGATCTTCTCGGCGTCGCCCGTGGCGAAGAACGCCGCGCAGGGGTCCAGGCACGCCCGGCCGGTCACGGTCACCTTGATCGGCGACGGGGGCAGGCCGCGCGCGGTGCGCTCGCGGCGGCGGGCGGCCGAGCGCACCAGCAGGCGCGGGTTGTCCCGGCGGATCGTGGTGGCGCCGACGAGGATCGCGTCGCAGCCGGCGCGCACCCCGTCCACGCGGTCGAAGTCGGCCTCGTTGGACAGCAGCAGCCGCCGCTCGGACGCGTCGTCCAGATAGCCGTCGATGGACATGCCGCAGCTGAGCAGCACGTACGGACGTTCACCCACGCGCACCTCCCCGCCTGACCGACCACGCCGCCAGCACGACGGCCCCGGGCAGGCTCGCCACCAGCGTCAGGACCCCGTACGTCACGGACGTCGCCACGCCCTGCGCGGCGGTGAGCCCGGCGGCCCCGAACGCCCACGCGGCCACACCCTCGCGGGGCCCCCACCCGGCGATGTTGAGCGGCACGCCCATCGCGAGCAGTGCCAGCAGCGTGAGCGGCAGCAACTGGGTCAACGGTGCCGTGGCCCCGACCGCGCGGGCGGCGATGACGAAGGTGGCGAGGTGCCCGAGCACGACCACGGTGGACGCCGCCAGCGCCCGCGCCCAGGCCGACCGTGGGATCCGGGTCGGGCGCCGCCACCCCCACGCGACGGCGACCGCCGCGGCGACCACGACGCCGCCGGCCACCCACGGCATATACCCGCGCACCGGCGACGGGAACGTGGTCAGCACGACCACGCCGACGGCCACGTGCACCGGCTGGGCGGCGAGCCGTTCCAGCACCACAGCCCGCACACCGAGGCGCACGTCGCCGATGTCGCGGCCGTGGCGCACCGCCCGGTGCACGTCGCCGACCACCCCGCCGGGCAGCGTCGCGTTGAGGAACTGCGACCGGTAGTACGCGGCGACCGCGCCGGCCCACGGCAACGTCACGCCGAGGCCGGCGGCGATGGCCCGCCACCGCCACGCGCAGCACACGGTCGTGACCGCGCCGAGGCTCACGGCCGCGACCAGCGCTACCCCGTCCACGGCGCGCACCGCGGCCACGAACGGACCGGCGCCCAGCCGCCACGCCACCAGGCCGAGAATGCCGACCCCGACCGCCGCGCGCGCCCACGCCCAC
>NZ_BAAALT010000278.1:0-26127 GCF_039528515.1 Luedemannella flava | reverse complement strand
GGCGCGGCCGTGCGGGCCGCGGGCCTTGTCGGCGGCGTCGCGGCGCTGGCCCTGGTCGCCACGTTCGTGCCGGTGCGCGAGGCGGCCGCGGCGATCGCGGAGCTGGGCGCGCTCGGCTGGTTCGGCGTCGGGCTGCTCGTGATCGTGCTGCTGGCGGGGCTCGTCCCGCGCACCCCGATCTCCATGGCGTGCGGCGCGCTGCTGGGCCCCGTCGCCGGGCCGATCGTGGCGGTCGTCGCGGCGCTCATCGCGGCCGTGCTGACGGCGGCGGCGGGCCGGTCGCTGGGGCGGGAGTTCTTCCTGCGCCACTCGGGTGGTCGGCTGCGCCGCCTGGACCGCTGGGTGTCGGGGCAGCGCACGCTCGGCATCGCGGCGATCCGCGCGCTGCCGATCGGCCCGTTCGGGCTGGCCGGCTACCTCTACGGCGCGACGGGCGTGCCGTGGCGGCACTACCTGTTGGGGACGGTCATCGCCGCCCCGCCGGCCGGCGTGAGCTACGCCCTGCTCGGCGCGGCGGTGGTCAGCGACAACCCGTTCGACCCGGTGACGCTGCTGCCGATGGCGGCGAGCCTGCTGCTCACGGTCGCGGCGGTCACCGCCTGGCGCCGCCGCGTCCGCGCGGCCCGGTCAACCCCCACTACGGCAGGAGAGTAAACGCGACCGTGTGCTTCGGGCGTACCGCTCCGAAGTGACGACGGTCAAGCATGGCAATTGCCGCCGCCCCGTGGCGTTCGGCAATCGCGATCACGAAAGCGTCCGCAGTGCCGAGCGGAGGATCGGCGTAACCTTCCACCAGATCCGCCACCTGCCACGTCACGTAGGAAGGCAGCCTCCGCTCGTGCGCCCGCGCGACCGGCCAGCATGTGGCCGAGCTCAGTCAACAGTGGTTGCGGGAGCAGCAGTGGACCTGGATGGTTCTCCAGGAGCCACGAACATCGCTGGTGATCGGAATCCTTGGCGGTTTGTGCCCGCCGAAGCGTGCGGTAGCAACCGTCAGGCCCAGGTGAGCGGGGGTTGGCCGGCCTCGGTGAGGGCCGCGTTGGCGGCGCTGAACGGGCGGCTGCCGAGGAAGCCCTTCGGGTTCATCGGGCTGGGGTGCCCGGCCTCCAGCACGACGTGCTGCGGCGCGGTGACCAGCGCGGCCTTCTTGCGCGCGTAACCGCCCCAGAGCAGGAAGACGACCCGCTCCGCGCGCGCGTTCAGCGCCCGGATGGCCGCGTCGGTGAACTCCTCCCAGCCCTTGTTCGCGTGCGAGCCCGGCTTGGCCTCGCGGACGGTGAGCACCGCGTTGAGCAGGAGCACGCCCGACTCGGCCCACGCCGTGAGGTCGCCGTGCTTGGGCGGGACGACGCCGAGGTCGTCGTGGAGCTCCTTGTAGACGTTGCGCAGCGACGGCGGCACCGAGACGCCCTTGCGGACGCTGAAGCTCAGCCCGTGCGCCTGGCCCGCCTTGTGGTAGGGGTCCTGCCCGAGGATCAGCACGCGGGTGTCGGCCGGCGAGCACAGCCGGAAGGCCGCGAACAGGTCCTCCCGGGGCGGGTAGACGGTCTCGTTCGCGTATTCCTTGTCGACGAAGGCGGCCAGCTCCGCCACCACGGCCTGGTCGAGGAAGGGCGTCATCGCCTCGCGCCACGGCGCGGGCAGCAGCTCAAGCAGATCGGAGGTCACGCGGACACGTTAGCGGCCCGCACCGACATTCCCGCGCCCGCCGTAGGAATGAACGTCAGCCGAAGCCGAGATTCGAGTTGTTGCCCGACACCGGGTCCGGGTAGGACCGGGCCTTCGTCGACCACGGCACCGGCCCGGCCGGGTGGCGGCCCACCGTGATGATCGTGTCGCCGTCGCCGGAGCGGAGGCTGGCCTTGAGCGACACGGTGAGCGACTTTCCGGCCTTGATGTCGGACGTCCGGCACCACAGCACGTAGTGCCTGGGGTTGTCCAGCGCCGGTCCGCCCGTGCAGCTGTGCAGCCCGGAGCCGGCGGAGATGGTGCGGGCGTCGCGGACGAACACGGCCACCCAGATCCGGGTGGCGGTGAAGGTGCTGGCGTTGCGGATGGTCGCCTTCATCGCGCCGCCCTTGCCCTCGGTCAGGCTGATCCCGAGGTCGATCGCCAGCGGGTTGGGCGGGAACTCGGTCGGCCCGGCCGACTGGTTGAACGCCTTGTAGGGGAAGCCGGCGCTCACGAACGCGTAGCTGCGCCACTGGAACCGCTGCACGCCGGACGGCTCGCACGCGTCGTACTCGGCGACCCGGGCGTCGACCACCCCGGCGCGCGGCACCCGGATCTGCGGGATCGCCTGGAGCTTGTACTCCATGGACACGACCTGCAGCCGCACGACGACCTTGCCGGACGCCTCCCGGTCGACCACCGACACCTGCGACGTGACGGCGCACGACCCCTTGGCCCGGCAGGCGAACAGCGCGACGGTCTCGCGCCGCCCGTCCCCGTCCACGTCCGTCGCGATCGCCTGCCTGATCGTCACGGTGTACCCGCCGAAGGTCGCCTTTCCCTTACGGAACCGCAGCTCCGCCGTCGGACACTCGTCCACGCCCCAGTCGAGCGGCATCAGCTTCTGCTCGCCGAGCGTGGCGAGGGTGAACGACGCGTCCGGCCCGGGAGCCGCCGTCGTGGGCACGACCGTCGCCCCCGCGGTGGCGCTGGCCGTCGGGCCGGCCGTGGCCCACACGGCGACCGGCCCCCCGCTGCCCCCACAGCCGGCAAGGGGAACCACTACCAGGAGTACGAGCGCCAGACGCCGCAGAAATCTGTCCACTGTGCTCTCCCCCGCGCGCACCGGTCACGATCACCGTCGATGTCCCTGGGACGCCCGCGATACTAGCCCCGGGCACGACCGGGGGCGTCCGCCGACCGGGCCAACAGGGCACCACCGGCGGATCGGCCGGACCGCTACGCTGCTCGCATGTCGGGTGAGTCCACCGCGACGTCGGCGGACCGGCGGGCGGCCATCGTGCAGGAGATCCTGTCGGTCATCCCTGCCGGCTGCACCTGGCTGCTGCCCGTCACGGACGAGGCCGGGCAGGTGGTCGACTTCCGGGTCGCGGCGGCGAGCGCCAGCGGTCGCGACGTGTACGGCCGCCCCGGCACCCAGCGGGTGGACGCCTACCTGAGCCGCCTGTACCCGAGCATGGTCGACGGCCCGCTGTGGCAGGTCTACCAGAAGGTGCTCGCCGACGGGGAGCCCGCCGAACTGTCCGACTTCCGGTACCGGGAGCAGCGCACCGGCGTCGTGTCCGAGGCGCAGTTCACCGTGAGCGTCCAGCGCGTACTCGATGGGTTGTTGGTGTGGTGGCAGCGGGTGGACGAGGACCAGCGCCGCCTGGACCGCACGGAGACCCTGGGCAGCCTCGGCTGGGCCGAGTACGACCTGATCGCGGGTCGCAGTGACTGGTCGCCGGGCATGTACCGGATCTTTGCGCGCGACCCGGACCTGGGCCCCGCGTCCCGCGCCGAGCAGAACGCGGCGATCCTGCCGGAGGACCGCGGGCTGGCCGAGGCGGCCTGGCAGACGATGGACAGCGGCGCCACCTCCGACGTGACGGTGCGCTTCGCGCTCGGCGGCCGGGTCAAGTACCTGCGGATCATCTCCGACGTGGCGCGCGACTCCGACGGCACGCCGTTGAAGGTCTACGCCGTGGTGCAGGACGTGACGGCGCGGGAGGACTCGCGCACCGCGATCGAGCGGCTCAGCGAGACCCTGCGCTCGCGCGAGGTGACGGCGCTCGCCGAGCACCGGCTGGCCGGGCAGCTGCAGAACCTCATCCAACCGGTGCCCCGCGAGCCGTTCGCGCTGGCCGGGCTGCAGGCCATCGTGAGCTACCTGCCGGCGGAGAGCGCGACCCGGGTGGGCGGCGACTGGTACCACGCCGAGACTCTGGCCGACGGCCGCGTAATCCTCGCCGTGGGCGACGTCGCCGGCCACGGCCTGGACGCCGCGACCGGCATGGCGCACCTGCGGTTCGGGCTGATCGCGTGGCTGTCCGCCGGGATGCGCCACCCCGGCGCGCTGCTGGCCCAGATGAACCGGCTCTGCGTGCAGCTCGGCGTGACCGGCACGGCCGTCATCGGCGTCTTCGACCCCCGGTCGGGCAGCCTGCGCTGGGCGCGGGCCGGTCACCCCGCGCCGCTGCTCGCCCGGTCCGGGCGGGCCGACGAGCTGGGCCGGGTCGACGGGATCCTGCTGGGCGCCGACGGCGACGCGACGTACCCGGTGGTGAGCCGGCGGCTGCGCCCCGACGACGTCGTCCTGCTCTACACCGACGGGCTGGTCGAGCGGCGCGACCGGTGGCTTGTGGACGACGTCCGGCACACCCTGGCGACGGTGGCGCCGGACCTGGTCCGCCTCGGCGACCTGCTCGGCTACCCCAGCCCGGACGACGACACCTGCACACTCGCGGTGCGTGTGCTCAGCGGTTGAGGCGCAGCCGCACCAGCGTGCCGGCGGGGACCGGGTGGGTCGTGACGTCGTCGCAGACCAGCCCGACGATGGCGAGGCCACGCCCGCCGGTCGCGTCGGCGGCCGGCATGGCGACGTCGAGCGGCCGGACCCCGCCCGAGTCGACCACGTCGCACACGACGTCGCCCGCGTCGGCCCAGACCCGCACCTGCCCGCCGCCGGCCGTGTGCAGCAGCGTGTTCGTGGCCAGCTCGCTCACCGCCAGGGTCAGCAGGTCGGCCTGCCCGGTCGCGAGACCCAGCGCCAGCCCGCGGGCGCGGACGAACAGGCGCACGGCGCTCAGGTCGGCCGCCGCCGAATACCACATCGTGTCCCCGCCGGGGAATGGGTCGCTCATGGCCGCAACAACCCCGCCACGCCGGTCAGGTCGAGAACCTGGGCCACGACACCGGACGCCCCGGTCACGTGCAGCGCGCCGCCGTTGCGGGTGGCCGTCCGGTGGGCGCTGACCAGCTCGTGGATGCCGCTGGAGTCCAGGAAGGACAGCCCGCTCAGGTCGACGGTCACGGTGCTGCCGGCGTCGAGCGCCTCCCGCAACGCGGCGACGAGCTGGTCACGCGCGGCCAGGTCACACTCCCCCGCGAGCGCGACGACGACCCGCCCGGCCTTCGTGGACGTGCGCGCCTCGAACTGGACCATGACACCGCCTCTCCGCCCCGACGTTTGATCCGGCCATCATGCCACCACCGGGCGATCAACCTCCGGTCGGAAAGACAGCTTCCGCTTGCGCCGGGCGACGGGTGCGACAAGGATCAATGCGCTGCGCCCCGTGGCGGCGGCGCGTGTGGAGGCTGTGATGTCTGCGGGGGCGGTCCTCGGCGGTCGCTACGAGCTGGTCGAACGGCTCGGCGTCGGCGGGTTCGGCTCGCTTCCGCCAGCTGGGACGGCACCATCCGGATCTGGAACGACCTCACCTGACGAATTTTGGATCTTCGGGATTTTCAGTCGCTCCAACGACCCTTTTCCCCGAAGATCCACAAACTCACAGGCTACCTACCGATGGACTCGCCCATCACGCCGCTAGCAGTCGATCAGAACGCCATCCATGACCGCGCGGAACGGGTTGATGTGCCGGTGCCAGCCCATCCGCGCCTGGAGTGGGTGTCCGTGCACGGCCCGCGGCTCCTGGCCGACGGCCGCGAAACCCGCACGGTGACAGTGCTCGTCCGTGTCGCCGCTCTCACGGAGCGGAAGTGACCGACCGTTCTACCTCAGTGGGCTGCTGCGCTGCTGCGGCGCGGTGATGTGGACGGTCAGCCGCGCCGGCAACCGGCGCTACCGCTGCGCCCGGTGCGGTCAAGGGTGTCGACGCGCTCGCCGCGGAGGTGGAGGTCTGGGAACTCGCCCACACCCGGCGACCGTGGCTCGGCTCGCCGCGGACGCCGTACGCATGGCGACAGGCGGCCCTCGGACGGGCGCTCCAGCACGTCGACGTGACGCGGGCCGGCACGGATGTCACTTCGTTCTCACGGCGACCAGGGACGATGGTGGCTACGATCGGGGCGTGTTGCCGTTGACGCCTGACGAGCTGTTGACCACGACGCGGAGTGTGCGGCGGCGGCTCGATCTTTCCCGGCCGGTGCCGATCGAGCTCGTCGAGGAGTGCCTGACCGTGGCGTTGCAGGCGCCCAGCGGGTCGAACACCCAGCGGTGGCACTGGCTGGTGCTCACCGATCCGGAGATCCGGCGCGCGATCGGCGAGCTGTACCGGCGCTCGTGCACCGCCTACCTGGAGTCGCCGGGCGCGGCGGGCAAGCTGTTCGCCGATGACCCGGTCCGCGGGCCGGTGCAGGAGCGCGTCGGCAAGAGCGTGGCGTACCTGGCGGAGCGGATGGGGGACGTGCCCGTGCTCGTCATCCCGTGCCTGCGGGTGCCGGGCGGGCTGGGCGGCGGGAACCAGGCCGGCACGTGGGGGTCGCTGCTGCCGGCGGCGTGGAGCTACATGCTGGCCGCGCGCGCCCGTGGGCTCGGTACGGCGTGGACGACGCTGCACCTGCGCTACGAGAAGGAGGCGGCCGAGCTGCTCGGCCTGCCCGACGACGTGTACCAGGGGGCGCTCATCCCCACGGCGTACTCCCTGGGGGTGGGGTTCAACCCGGCACCGCGCGAGCCGTTGGCGAAGGTCATGCACCGCGACCGGTGGTGAGAGTTCTACGACACGGTCACCAACATCGGCAGCGTCGCCTGGCAAATCTACCTGCATTGCATAGGGCTCTGCACGTAGCGCGCGCCGCACGTGCCGCCGGCATCAGGACCGCGGTGCTGTCGAACTCATTGGGAACCGACCCGCACGACCCATATCTTCCATACCGCTTGGACACCATTTTCGACGTCGTTGTCATGTCCACTGACCACGGCCCTAGCGGGTGGATTCGAGAAAGTCGCGAACGGTGGTGAGGGCGCGCCAACCGACGCGCCCTCACCACCATGGTTCAGCAGGCGGTGCCGTCCTTGTCGGGGTCGAGGCGCTGGACGTCGCGGCCGACCACCTTCAGCGGTGGGTAGCCGTGGGAGCGGAGCCAGCCGCACTTGTCCGTGACGCCCTGCGGGAAGACGACCGGGACGCAGATGTCCCTGTCGCCGTAGTTGTGGTCGCAGCCGTCCTGGCTGACGGGCAGCGTCACCTTCGCCGTCGGCGACGGGACCGGCGGCTGGGGCTTGCGGGTGCCGGTCGCGAAGCCCTGGACGAACGGCTTCGGCCGCCCTGCCTCCGCCGGCCGCCTGCTCGGCGGCGCCGACCTGGTCGGCTTGGCCGCGGTGCCCTTCGCGGGCGCCCCGGCGGCCGGCACGGGCGTCGGGGCGAGCGTGGCCCCCACCGGCACGGCGACGGCGTTCAGGTCGCCCGCTCCCCTGGCACTGCCCGCCGCTCCGACCAGCACGATCACCAGCACCACAGCGGCCAGCGCGACCAGTCCGTACACCACTGACACCACCCGATCACGCCAGCTCATGACGTCACCTCGCTTCGCGAGGCGCCGCCATGAGTATTGCGGCGCCTGATGATTCGCTCGCTGCGCTCGCTCATGAGACATGCACCCACTTCGCGACCGAGGGGACGCCGTTGGCGCCGAGGACGAAGAGCATGTACCAACCCGGCGGGGCCAGGTTGGGGTTGCTCGTCATGTTGAGGCCGACCGTCGACCCGCTCACGCTCATCGGCAGCTCGATGGAGCGCTGGTTCGGGTCCGACGAGTGGGTCACGGCGGCCGGGCGGATGAGCATGGCCCGGGTCACCGGTGCACTCACCGTGATCGTCTGGGTGGACCCGTACGCCCACTCCGCGCTGGACAGCGTGCGGATCTGCGGCCGCCCGCCCTTGAACAGGTACGGCGGGCTGTAGATCGACACATGGGTGGCGAACGTCCCGTTGCCCGGGTTGTCGCCGAACGCCATCACCCGCCCGTCGGGCAGCAGGAACGCCGACGAGTGGTAGGTGCGCGGCATCGGGTCGGTCGCCATGCCCGCCGTGAACGTGTTCGTCGTCGGGTCGAACATGGACGCCTCATACACCGGGTCGGCCCGGTTGTGCAGGCCGCCGCCGGTCTCGAAGACCTTCCCGTCGGGCAGGATGACCGCCGAGACGTACATCTTGCCCTGGGCGCCGGTCTGCGGCACGCCGCCGGTCAGCGTGCCCTGCGGCAGCAGCGGCCCGGCCACGTAGGTCGGGTTGGCCACCTTGAGGTCGATGATGTCGGTGTACCGGTTGGCGTCGGGGTTGGTCTCGATGTTGCCGCCGCCGATGGTCATGACCCGCTGGTCCTGCGCGGGCGGCAGGAGCAGGCTGGCCGACTGGTCGCGCACATCCTTGTTCTGCAGGCCGGGCACGTCCGTGACGGATCCGGTGGCGTAGTCGTAGATCGACGCCCCGGTGCCCGGCAGGCCGTTGCCGAAGACGTGGCTGCCGGAGTAGAACAGCCGCCCGTCCTGCATGAGGATCATCGACGGGTACAGGCCCCAGAACCGCCAGGTCTGGTTGGCCTCCCACAGCGCGAGCCACCGGTTCTCCGACGCCTTGTAGTACTCCGTGGCGACGGTGCCGGACGAGTCCTCGCCGAGGCCGCCGAGGGACAGCACGTCGCCGTTGCCGAGGACGGTCGCCGACGGGTACCAGTGCCCCGCGTTCATGTCGTTGATGCGGGTGTACGCGTTGGTGGCGGGATCAAAGATGTAGGAGTCCTTGAGTCCCTTGTAGCCCACCGTCCCGTCGGCACTGGGATAGTCCTTGTTGCCGCCCATCACCAGCACCCGGCCGTCGGAGAGCTGCACGTGCCCGGCGCAGAACAGGTCCGCCGGCGTCGGGATCTCCACAAACGTTCCCGAGTACGGCTGATAGAGGGCGGTCTTGAACGTCCCCGCCGCGAACAGGTCGGTGTCGTTGCCGGACCCGGCGATGAGCAGCACGTTGCCGTTCTTGAGCACCACGGCGTGCATCGCGCGGGCGGGCGCGTCGAACGGCATGACCTGCCACACGCCCTTCGTGCACGCGTCCCCGGCGCTGCAGTCCGTCCCCGGCGTGGACTGCGTCGCGTCGACCATCGCGTAGTCGTCGGTGATCAGCGTGCCGGCGCCGTAGATGGTGACGCCCCAGGTGATCTGGTCGGTGCCGGGCGGCACGGGCGGCGTCCGCACGGTCTTCTTCGTGTACGTGCCGGTCACGGCCAGGGAGGCCAGGTCTGTCCAGTACTGCCAGCCGTTGGCCACGTCGTGGCGGAACATCGTCATGACGGTGTCCGGTGTCGTCGTGGTGTACCAGACCGACAGGTCGTACTGGTGGCCCGGCGTGACGTTGGGCGCGCACGACGGCGACTCCAGCATCATCGCCTTGCGGTCACCCTCGATCCGGTTCGCGACGGTGACCGACATGGCGGTGGTGCCGCTGTGCGCGTTCGTGGACAACGCCCAGGTGACGTCGTTGCCACCCCAGCCGGACTTCTCCCAACAGACGGGAAACCCGTCGTCGACAACTTCCAGATCCCCGTTGACGAGCAGATCCGCGTCGGCAAAGGCTGTCGACGCCGGCATGGCGGCCGTGATGAGCAGCGTGAGGACCAGGATGCGCCGCGTCGCGCGTTCCCAGCGTCTTGTTGGGCTTCGTGTCATGGCGTCTCCCACACCGAGGGCGAAGGCTTGGACGTGCGGACGTACACGAGCCGGTCGAGCACGAAGAACCGGATCGCGAACATGACCAGCAGGGTGACGGCGGTGCCGCTCAGGTAGCCCAGGCCCAGTTCGCCGACGAGCAGCGCGAGGAGCGGGATGCGGGCCACCAGGTCGACGTTGCCGAGCACGGCGAACTGGCCGAGCCGGGCGAGCAGACTGCGTTGCCTGCGGCTCCGGAAGATCAACTTATCGGTGAGGACGAAGTTCCAGCCGATCGCGACCTGGTTGGCGATGACCGCGGCGGTCAGGTAGTGCACCCCGAACACGGCGGTGAGCACCTGCAACGTCACCAGGTTGGGCAGCACGCCGGACACGCCGACAGCGGCGTACCCGAGCATCCGCAGTTGACTCTTGCCCAACCGCAGGATGGCGAGGTGGCGCAGGAACCGCAGGCCCTCCTTGAGGCTGGACTTGGACTCCCCCGCGAACCGCGAGCCGAACGCGAACGGCACCTCCACGATCCGGCGCGGCTTCGTGCGGACCATGAGCTCCAGCAGGATCTTGTACCCGAGCGGGCGCAGCGTGGCCGCGTCGAGGCTCGTGGCACGCACGGCGAAGAAGCCGCTCATCGGGTCGGTGACGCCCGCGAGGGTGCGCCCGAACATCGACTTCGCGAGCAGGGTGGAGCCCTGGGACACCACGCGGCGGTAGGCGTTGGCCAGGCCGTCGCGGTTGCCGCCGTCGACGTAGCGGCTCGCGACGACGAGGTCGGCGTCCGCGTCGTCGCCGGCGGCCACGAGTTGCGGGACCAGGTCGGGCGGATGTTGCAGGTCGGCGTCCATCACGACGACCCAGGTGCCCTGCGCCCGGCGCAGGCCCTCGACCACCGCGCCGCCCAGGCCGCCGACCGCCTCCGGCCGGTGGTGCACGGTGACGGCGACGTCCAGGCGCTCGGCCGCGGCGTGGATCGCCTCGACCGTGTCGTCCGAGCTGTCGTCCACGAAGATCAGTTCGGTCTCGGCCGGGACGGCCGCGACGAGGCGGGCGAGCAGCTCGTCGATGTTGTCCCGCTCGTTGTAGGTGGGCACGACGACGGAGATATGCGGCGGATGGACGCCGGTTGTGGGAGCACCCACCCCTTCACGCTGCGCCACTGCGGTCATTGCGCCTCCTGGTCGACTCGTCGGATCTCGATGCGATCGTCACCGGAGCCGAACGTGACGACCACCTGGGAGTGGGTCAGCACGGCGGCGACGTTGGGCAGGATGTTCGGATCGGCGCGCATGGCCGGGGACGAGATGACGTAGTCGACGCTGCGCCAGCCGCGCGGCAGCGTCGCCGTGACCGCGGTGTCCAGGTCGAGCTTGTAGAACCAGATGACGCGCTCGCGCTCGAAGCCCGCGTTGACCGCGTCGAGCCACAGCACGTCGTCGAGCACGATGCGGGCGCCGGGCTCGACCGGCCGGTGTTCGCGCAGCCAGCCGGCGGCCGCGACGTACCGGGCGTTGTCCTTGGCGGTCACCGCCCGCTCGATGCCGGTCGCCCAGGTCGGCGCGATCAGGACCACGGCGGTGACCGCGGCGGCCACGAGCATCGCCACGTTGCCCCGGTACCAGCGGCCGTGGCGCACCGGGTCGACGGCGAGCATCCGGCGGGCCGCGACGTCGACGAGGCCGACCGCCGTGATCGCGAAGAACGGCAGCAGCCCGATGATGTACATGGCCGGCAGGTAGCCGCCTGGCCGCAGCGCCATCCCGGCGAGGAGCGCGGCGGCCAGGGCCGGGGCGCGCAGCCGTCGGATGAACAGCCCCGCGATGACGCCCACCGCGCCTGCCATGGGCAGCACCCAGTCGTAGAACACCCACGACCCGACGAGCTTGTTCGCCGACGAACCGAGCTCGAACACGCTGCCCGACCCGGTGCGGTTCTGCAACTGGAACTGCCACGCGCCGATCAGCGACACGTGGTCCGGGCCGGGGAACAGCTCGCCCTTGAGTAGGGCGTACAGGGGAAAGAAGACACCGACGAGCGCGAGGCCCGCGGTGGCTCCCACGAGTGAGTACGCGCGCAGGCCGCGCACCGTGCCTTGCCACAGCGCGACCGCCACGGCCGGCAGGGCGACCAGCATCGTCTCCTTGGACAGCACGGCCACGGCGGCCGCCGCGCCCGCCGCGACGTGATGCCACAGGTGCTTGCGCGGCGACAGTGCCAGCACGAGCGCCGCGAGGATCCACGCGATCGCGAAGGTGTCCAGGAACAGCTGCCGGTACAGGGTGACCGTCAGCGGGGACAGGCCGAGCAGCAGCAGGGCCGCGGCCGCCGTCGGGCGGGCGAAGCCGAGCCGGCGGGTCAGCACGTAGGTCAGCGCGAGGATAGCGGCGACCACGGGCACCATGGCGTAGCGGCCCACGGCCACGGCGAGGCCGCCGGGGTCGATGGCCGCCGGCAGCCAGGAGATCGCGGCCAGCTGCAGCCAGCCGAGCGGCGGATGGTCGTACCAGTACGTGTAGTGGGCCAGGCCCAGGCCCTGCTGGGAGGCCCACGCCTGGGCGAGGTAGGTGCCCTCGTCGTCGCTGGCGCCGGGGAACCCGCCTATGTTGGGCAGGTAGACGCAGCCCACGACGACGAGCAGGGCGGCGATGACCAGCATGTCCCGCGACGGTCGCCAGCGCGGCATCCGGATCGCGCCCAGCCGCCGCAGCAGGTCCGGCGTGCGGCGGACGAGCGCCGGTGTGCGGCGGACGAGCGCCGCCACGCGGCGCGGTGGGGTCCCCGGCGCGCCGGGGGTCGGCGTTCCCGACGCGCCGGGGGTCGGTGTCTCCGCCTCGTCCGGAGGGGCGTGGATGCCGGGCGGCTCCGCGACAGTCGTCATGCCGCCACCTCGCTCCGCGAGGCGTCGCCATGACTTTCACCTGAGCTGATGATGCCCTCGCTCCGCTCGGTCATGCCGCCACCTCGCTCCGCGAGGCGTCGCCATGACTTTCACCTGAGCTGATGATGCCCTCGCTCCGCTCGGTCATGCCGCCACCTCGCTCCGCGAGGCGTCGCCATGACTTTCACCTGAGCTGATGATGCCCTCGCTCCGCTCGGTCATGCCGCCGCGCCCTCGAGGACGGGCTCGCTGCCCTGGGGCAGGTGCGCGCCGACGTGCCGGGTGAGCTCCCAGTTGTTCTTCCCGGTCCACTCCCGCCACACCGCGCGCGCCGCGGCCAGCGACAGCACGAGCGCGTACGGGAATGCGCCGAGAATGAGCCGGGTGTAATGCAGCGGCCGAATACGCAACTGGTATTGCTTGCCAAAGTCGCGCAGCCCGACTATCTGGAACATCAACGTGGCGACCATCGGCACCACGGGAGCGAATGTGAGCAACGCAACATTCACCGGCACGTCCATTGCCAGGCCGATATACAGTCCGATCGGAATAGCGACGGCGGAGAAGGCTTGCACGAACGGGCCGGTCAACGTATAACGCGCGAGCATCCGCTGACGCATCGTCGGCAGTCGCTTCCAGTCGCGCTTGCGCAGCACCTGCAGGAAGCCCTGGTTCCAGCGCGTGCGCTGCTTGAGCAGGCTCATGAGCGAGTCGGGCGTCTCCTCCTTGGTGACGATCGCCGACTCGTACGCCACGACGACCTTGGCCCCCACGCACGACAGCCGGACGCCCAGGTCGCAGTCCTCGGCGAGGCAGGTGCCGTCCCACCCGCCCGCCTCGCGCAGCACCGCGGTGCGCACGAAGACCGTGTTGCCGCCCAGCGGGATGAACCCCTTGCGGGCGTGCAGGTGCAGCCGACTGCGGAACCAGAAGAAGTACTCCAGGCAGTTGTGCAGGCTGTACCAGCTGGAGTGGAAGTTGATCAGCTGGACGCCGCCCTGCACCACGTCGGCGCTGGTGGCCCGGAACGCGCTGTCGACGTGGGCGAGCAGGTCGGGGTGCACCTGGTCCTCCGCGTCGAAGACGCCGACCACGTCGCCGTTGCAGAACGGCAGCGCGGTGTTGAGGGCCTTCGGCTTGTTCTTGGGCACGTTCGTGTCGGTGATGACGCGGATCCGGGCGGGATCCGTGGCCGCGATCCGCTCCGCGACCGCGGCGGTGCCCGGGTCGTCGTGCCCCACGATGATCAGGATCTCGAAGTCGCGGTGGGTGGAGGTCATCAGCCGGGCGACCGTGTGCTCCAGCACCTCCTCCTCGTGCCGGGCGGGGACCAGCAGCGAGAACTTCAGGTCCTGGGTGCCGTCCGGCGCGGCGAACCGGGTGGCGGCCAGGGTCTCCGGCGTACGCCAGGCGTGCATGCTCCACCACAGCGTCATCGCCGCGAAAGCGAATAAGAGCACGGACATGGCAGCGAGCATGACGGCAGGCATTGCCCTCCCCTTCCCCAAGCAATGAGGCCAGATGGCACTCGCGATTGCCATGAGACGGAATTGGCAAGGGAATCGTCAAGGCGCGCCACAGGAAATTAACTGGCCGGGCGAATCACCTGTCGAGAACAAGACTGAAGGGCGCCCGGAAATCGGGCAAAAACGAACGCGTACATGAGTGAATGACAGGATCGATATAAGACGTTAACGAAATCAGAATAAGCGCGTACGACCCATGGCATTCACATGTTGGTGTCACGCGTGAAACGTCTGATGATTCTATTCAGTAGCGATCTTCGCGCTGAGATCGACGACCACCAGTCGGGCCCCGTGGGCCGGGTCTCCCTCGGGGCGGTCGAGCAGACCTTCGACCGCGTGAGCAGTCCAACGCCTGCGCGGACAGCGCCGCTACCTCGTCCGCTTCCACCGGCGGATCTTGTCATGCCGGGCGCCGTCAGGCGACCTCGCGCAGCGCGATCAGGCCCAGCTCGCGGTAGGCGGTCAGCTCCCCCGGCCCGCCCCGGGCGTAGGTGCCCGACGTCGGGGCCACGTCGGCGTAGTCCCGGCCCGTCGCCACCGTCACGTAGCTCGCGTCCGCCCGCCGGCCGTGACACGGGTCGAACGCCACCGCCTCCGCCCCGTCCGGGTGCGCCACGATGACCTCCACCCAGGCGTGCGTACCGCCCTGGCTGAGCAGGTGACCCGACACGTAGCGGGCCGGCACGCCGGCCGCCCGGCAGGCCGACACCATGATGTGCGCGAAGTCCTGGCACACGCCCCGACCGCCGGCGAGCGCCTCGGCCGCCGTCGTCTCCACGGTGGTGATGCCGAACTCGTAACGCAACCGCCGGTAGGTCGCGGCGCACAGCCACTCGGCGATGACCATCGGGTCCGTCCCGTGGGCGCGGGCGTTCTCGGCGAGGCGGAGCAGCGCGTCGTCGGGCTCCGTGAGCGGGCTCGGGTCGAGGTGGCGCGGGTCGGTGAGCGCCGACGCGCGCAGCAGCACGGGACCCGCGCCGCGCACCCGTTCCAGGATCGCGTGGAGCTGGAACTCCACGAACTCCTCGACGTGGGCGACGCTGAACCGTACAACCGTGTTCCCCATCGCGTCGCGGACCGTGCGTCGCCTCGCGCGGGCACCCGCGACCGCGACGCGCGCCCCGCGCAGGTAGACCTCGCCGTGCCGTTCCGGCGGCACGATCACCAACTGGTGGCGCAGCGCCTCGATCGGCGTGACGTACGTGTACCGGAACGTCTGGCGCAGCCGGAACGTGAGCCGGTCGGCGGCGGCCAGGTCGAGCGTCGTGTGGTCCAGGATCGGGGCGTCCAACAGCGGGCAGAGCTCCTCCGTCAAGTGGTCTCCTCGTCGGCCCAGACCACCATGGACTCCAGGCGCGGGGCACCGAACGTCGTCGCCATCGCCACGTCCGAGGCGTCGCGGCCGCGCCCGATCAGGATGCGCCCCTTGCGGGCGGCGTTGTTGCGCGGGTCGAACGTCCACCACCGGTCGCCGAGCCACACCTCCATCCACGCGGCGAAGTCCATCGGCGCCGGGTCCGGCGGCACGTCCATGTCGGGCAGATAGCCGAACACGTAGCGGGCCGGGATGTTCAGCGCGCGGCAGAAGGAGATGGCGAGGTGGGCGAAGTCGCGGCACACGCCGAACCCGGCCTCGTACACGTCGGCGGCGGTGCTGACGCTCGTGCTGCTGCCGTAGCGGAACGTCACCCGTTCATGCAAATGATCAATGATTGCCTGTACGCGCCGGTAGCCCGGCGGGTGGGTGCCGAACTCGCGCCAGGCCACGTCGCCGAGCACGTCGGGCAGGCAGTAACGGCTCGGCAGGGTGTAGAGCAGCACGTCGTCGGGCAGCTGTTCGGGCGGCAGTTCGGGAGCGTCGACGTCGACGTCCTCGGTGCTGTCCGGGACGAGTGCCAGCGCGTCGTAGCGCAGCACCGAGCGCCCGACCGGCAGCACGGCCCGCAGGCACGGGTTGCCGTAGTGGTCGACGTAGCGCCGGGTCACGATCTCCGGGTCGGTCGCCCACTCCTGCCGCGCGAGCGTGACCGGCGCCTCGTCGCGCGGCTGGACCTGGAACACCGTCGACGTCGGTACGCCGGCCTCATGGACGAACTCACACCCGATCCGCACCGCGCGCCGCTCCATCAGTCCATGGTGTGTGACGCGTGTTAGCACGAGGTAAACCGGCGACCCCGCAGTCTTATAGTCATTACTGCTATAGTGGCCGCATGACTGATCGGAGCGAGGTGCTGCGGGAGGCCATGCTGGAGACCGGCACCAGCCAGTCCGAACTGTCGCGGATCAGTGGTGTCCGCCAGCCGAGCATCAGCCAGTTCCTGTCCGGGCGGGGTCACCTCAGCGACGACATGCTCAATCGCCTGCTCTCCTGCATGGGCTATCGACTGGAAGTGGTCCGGCGAGCCGTCAAACAGGAGCTGGGTCGATCGCCCAACCGCTCCTGGCTGCTGCATCGTCAGCTTGCGACACACCTGACGCCGGACGCGCTGCGCCAGTGGAGTCCGATCGTCATGCGGAACCTGGACCGGCTGCGGACGACCGTGCGCGGGCAGCCACACGTGCGGAACCTGGACCGGTGGCAGCACCTGATCGAGGACGCCGACCTGTCGGGCCTACGATGCGTGATGACAGGCCTCGACACGGACTCCGTACAGATGCGTGAGGTCTCGCCGCTGGGCGGCCTGTTGTCGCAGGAAGAGCGCGCCGAAGTGCTGCGGCGGGCGAGCTGATGCGCAGGGATCAGCTCGAGCACGCGATACGCACGGCGTGTCAGATCATCGGCCAGGACGCCGTCGCGGTGATCGGTTCGCAGTCGATCCTCGGCTCCCTCGCAGAGGATGAACTCCCCGCCGAGGCCACGATGTCCGTGGAAATCGACATACTGCCTCTCGTCGATGATGACGAGGAGGTCGCACGTCTTGCCGACCTGATCGAGGGCGTGGCCGGCGAATGGTCGCCGTTCGCGGAGCAGCACGGGTTCAACATCGACGGGGTCGACGCGACGACCGCCGTCCTCCCGGACGGCTGGCGCGATCGCCTGATCAGGATCCAGAACGGGAACACGGCGATCTGTGCGTCGCCAAGCTCTGCGCCCTGCGGGAGAAGGATCAGAACTTCGTGGCCGCTCTGCTCGATGCCGGGCTGGTCAACGCCGAGGTCATCACAGAGCGCCTATCCACCGTTCCGGAGCAGCACCGCCCGGCCGCGCAACGCGCACTGGCCTGGCTCGCGGCCCGGTAAATCCTGGACCGGATCGGGTGCCATAACACCCGATCCGGTCCAAGAATGAGACCTACGCGACGATGCTCACCATGCGGCCCGCCACCACGATGACCTTGCGGGGGTCCTTGCCGCCCAGGTGGGGCGCGACCTCGGCCAGGGCGGCCTCGCGGACCGCGTCCTCGGGCGCGTCGGCGGCGACCTCGACGCGGCCGCGCACCTTGCCGTTGACCTGCACCGGGTAGGTCACCGTCTCCGCGACCAGCTGCGCGGGATCCGCCACCGGGAAGTCGGCGTAGGTGACCGTGGTGTCGTGGCCCAGGCGGTGCCACAGCTCCTCGGCCAGGTGCGGGGCGAACGGCGCGACCATCAGCGTCAGCGCCTCCGCCAACGGACGTGGGGTGCCCGCCGAACCGACCGCGGTGGCCCGGTTGGTCAGCTCGATCAGCTTGGCGATGGCCGTGTTGAAGCGCAGCTCGGCCATGTCGGTGCGGACGCCGTCGATGGTGCGGTGCAGCAGCTTGTTGGTGTCGTCGTCGATCGCGTCGTCGGTGACCCGCGAGGCGCCCGTGTGCTCGTCGACGATCAGGCGCCAGGTCCGCTGCAGGAAGCGCTGCGAACCGACGACCGCGCGGATGTCCCAGGGGCGGGACACGTCCAGCGGGCCCATCGACATCTCGTACACCCGGAAGGTGTCCGCGCCGTACTCCGTGCACATGTCGTCGGGGGTGACCACGTTCTTCAGCGACTTGCCGATCTTGCCGAACTCGCGGTTGACCGGCTCGCCCCGGTAGAAGAACTGCTCGCCGACCTGCTCGACCTCGCTCGCCTCGACGTAGACGCCGCGGGCGTCGGTGTAGGCCGGGGCCTGGATCATGCCCTGGTTGAACAGGCGCCGGTACGGCTCGACGGACGAGACGTGGCCCAGGTCGTACAGGACCTTGTGCCAGAAGCGGGCGTACAGCAGGTGCAGCACGGCGTGCTCGGCGCCGCCGACGTACAGGTCGACGCCGCCGATGTCGCCGTCGGGGCCCATCCAGTAGCGCTCGATGGCCGGGTCGGCCAGGTGCGTCGCGTTGGTCGGGTCCAGGTAGCGCAGCTCGTACCAGCACGAGCCGGCCCAGTTGGGCATCGTGTTGGTCTCGCGGATGTACGTCCTCGGGCCGTCGCCCAGGTCCAGCTCGACCTCGACCCAGTCCTTGCGGCGCGACAGCGGGGTCTCGGGCGAGCTGTCGGCGTCGTCGGGGGCGAAGGTGCGCGGCGAGAAGTCGTCGACCTCGGGCAGCTCGACCGGCAGCATCGACTCGGGCAGCGCGATCGGCAGGCCGCTGTCGTCGTAGACGATCGGGAACGGCTCGCCCCAGTACCGCTGGCGGCTGAACAGCCAGTCGCGCAGGCGGAACGTGATGGCGCCCCGGCCGTGCTCGTTCTCCTCCAGCCAGGCGATGATCCGCGCCTTGGCCTCGGTGACGCCCAGGCCGTCCAGCGACACCTCGGCGTTGGCGCTGTTGATCGCCGGGCCGTCGCCGGTGAACGCCTTGCCGTCGAAGCCCTCGGTCGGCTGCACCGTGCGGATGATCGGCAGGTCGTAGACCTCGGCGAACTCCCAGTCGCGCTCGTCCTGGCCGGGCACCGCCATGATCGCGCCGGTGCCGTAGCCGGCCAGCACGTAGTCGGCGATGAAGACGGGGACCGGGGCGCCGTTGACCGGGTTGGTGGCGAACGCGCCGACGAACACGCCGGTCTTCTCCTTGGCGTCCGCCTGCCGCTCCACATCGGACCTGGTGGCGGCGAAGCGGCGGTACGCCGAGACGGCCTCGCCCGGCGTGGCGTGCCCGCCCGTCCAGGCGTCCTTCGTGCCGGCCGGCCAGACGTTGGGGATCAGCGCGTCGACCAGCTCGTGCTCGGGGGCCAGCACCATGTACGTGGCGCCGAAGATGGTGTCCGGCCGGGTGGTGAAGACGCGGATCGGGCCGGCGCCGGTCGGGAAGTCGATGTGCGCGCCCGTGGAGCGGCCGATCCAGTTGCGCTGCTGCAGCTTGATCGGCTCCGGCCAGTCCAGCAGGTCCAGGTCGTCCAGCAGGCGGTCGCCGTACGCGGTGATGCGCATCATCCACTGCTTCAGGTTGCGCTTGAAGACCGGGAAGTTGCCCCGCTCCGACCGGCCGTCGGCGGTGACCTCCTCGTTGGACAGCACCGTGCCCAGGCCGGGGCACCAGTTCACGGGCGCCTCGGACACGTACGCCAGGCGGTGGTCGTTAATGATCTTCCGGCGCTCGACCGCGGACAGGTGCGCCCAGGCCCGGCCGTCGGGCGTCGCGCGCTGCCCCGACTCGTAGGCGGCGATCAGCTCGGCGATCGGTCGCGCCTTGTCCGCCTGGACGTCGTACCACGAATTGAAGATCTGCAGGAAGATCCATTGGGTCCAGCGGTAGTAGGCCACGTCGATCGTGGCGATCGAGCGGCGCGGGTCGTGCCCCAGGCCGATCATGCGCAACTGCTCGCGGTAGCGCTCGATGTTGGCCTCGGTGGTCACCCGCGGGTGCTGACCCGTCTGCACCGCGTACTGCTCGGCGGGCAGGCCGAAGGCGTCGAAGCCCATCGTGTGCAGCACGTTGCGCCCCGCCATCCGCTGGAAGCGGGCGAAACAGTCGGTGCCGATGAAGCCCAGCGGGTGGCCGACGTGCAGGCCGGCGCCGGACGGGTAGGGGAACATGTCCAGCACGAACAGCGGCGGCGCGCCCGCGCGGGGGTGGTCGGGATCGGCCAGGTCGCCCGTCGGGTTCGGGGCGTGGAACGTGCCGTCGGCGGCCCACCGGGCCTGCCAGCGCGACTCGATCTCGTTCGCCTTCGCGGCGGTGTAGCGGTGGGCGGGGATCTCGGCGTCCAGCGTCATCGTCTGCTTCCTATCCTCGTCTAGATCCATCATGAGCCGGGGCTGGGCATAAAAAAGCCCCTCACGCAGGAGGGGTGGCCGTGCCGACGTTGATCGTGGTCAGCACGGCTCGATAAGAAGCAGGAATGTCCCGGCCATGCCCGCAGTGTACCCCGTGTCCGAAGCGCGTCTCCACCGCATCCGACGCCATACCAGAACGCCGCTAAATTTCTCCGGCGATATGGTCATTCGTCCGGCGCCGACCGGACATTCGTGCTCGGCGGGTACCCACGGAGCGTGGCTAACCTGTAAGGATGCGGGGGTCTTCGCGGTTCGGCACGCCCCTGGCCACGGGCGTCAAACCCGCCGCGAACCGATCTACGCGCCCGTGCGTCGTAATCACGTGGCGTGGTCGACGAGGAGGAGACGCCGGTGACGATTCCGCAGCGCACGGGGGATGAGCTCGGCGAGGCGTTGAGCCCCGAGGAGTTCGGCCGCCAGGCCGGTTCGATCGTGAGGAACATCGAGCAGGTGATCGAGGGCAAGACGGCCACGGTGCGGCTCGCCCTGGCCGTGCTGCTCGCCGAGGGCCACCTGCTCATCGAGGACGTGCCCGGCGTGGGCAAGACCAAGCTCGCCAAGGCGCTCGCCCGCTCGATCGACTGCTCGGTCCGCCGCATCCAGTTCACCCCGGACCTGCTGCCCAGTGACGTCACGGGCGTGAGCGTCTACAACCAGGAGACCCGCGACTTCGAGTTCAAGCCGGGCGCGGTCTTCGCCAACCTGGTGGTCGGCGACGAGATCAACCGCGCCTCGCCGAAGACGCAGTCAGCCCTGCTGGAGTGCATGGAGGAGCGGCACGTCACGGTCGACGGCGTCACCTACTTCGTGCACACGCCGTTCATGGTCGTGGCGACGCAGAACCCGATCGAGATGGAGGGCACGTACCCGCTGCCCGAGGCCCAGCGCGACCGGTTCACCGCCCGCATCGCCGTCGGGTACCCCGACCAGCAGGCCGAGCTGGCCATGCTGGACCACCACGGTGGCCACGACCCGCTCGACGACCTGCGTCCGGTGACCGACGCCGTCACCGTCCGCCGCATGATCGCCACGGTGCGCGACATCCACGTGGCCGCGTCCGTCAAGCAGTACGCCGTGGACCTGGTGACCGCGACCCGCGAGTCGACCGACCTGCGCCTGGGCGCCTCGCCCCGGGCCACCCTGCAGCTGCTGCGCACGTCGCGGGCCGTCGCCGCGCTCGACGGGCGCGACTACGTGCTCCCCGACGACCTGCAGTCGCTGGCGGTGCCCGTGCTCGCGCACCGGATCATCCCGACCGCCGAGGCGCAGCTGGCCCGGCGCACCTCGGACGCCATCCTGGCCGACATCCTGCACCGCCTGCCGCTGCCCGTGGAGCGCCCGCGCCCCTCGCTGACCCCGCGCAGCCCCGTTGAGGCCCGCTTCGACACCGACGGGCGGAGGCGCTGAGGTGCGCACCGCCCTGCGCGGCCTGACCACCCGGGGGCGGTCGTTCCTGGCCGCGGCGGTGGCGGCCGGCCTCTCGGCGATCATTCTCGGCGAGAAGGACCTGCTGCGGGTGGCGGTCCTGCTCGCCGCGCTGCCGCTGCTCGCGGCGGCCTACGTGGGACAGACCCGGTTCCGGCTCTCCTGCACGCGCTGGATCGAGCCGGTCCGGGTGCCGGTCGGCTCGCCGTCGCGGATCATGCTGCGGCTGACCAACCTGTCCCGGCTGCCCACCGGCACCCTCATGCTGGAGGACCGCCTCCCGTACGCGCTGGGCAGCCGCCCGCGGCTGGTGCTGGAGCGGCTGTCCGGGCAGGGCGCCTCGACGGTGGCGTACACGGTCCGGGCCGAGGTGCGCGGCCGCTTCGACGTCGGGCCGCTGGCCGTGCGGGTCACCGACCCGTTCGGGCTGTGCGAGCTGACCCGCGCGTTCTCCACCGTCGGCCGGCTGACCGTCGTGCCGCAGACCGTCGACCTGCCGAACGTGCGCCTCGCGGGCGAGTTCGCCGGCAGCGGCGACAGCCGGGCCCGGTCGGTCGCCGTGCACGGTGAGGACGACGTCGCCACCCGGGAGTACCGCGACGGCGACGACCTGCGCCGGGTGCACTGGCGCTCCACCGCGCGCGTCGGCGAGCTCATGGTCCGCCGCGAGGAGCAGCCCTGGGACAGCCGGGCCACGATCGTGCTCGACAGCCGCAAGCAGGGCCACCGCGGGGACGGGCCGACCGCCAGCTTCGAGTGGGCCGTGTCGGGCGCCGCCAGCATCGCGCTGCACCTGCGCCGCAACGGGTACAAGGTGCGCCTGGTCACCGGCGGCGGGCTGGACATCGACGCGTCCGAGCGGGCCGGCGAGGGCGTCATCCTCGACGGCCTGGCCGAGGCGACGACCTCGGCCGCGCACGACATCGCGAGCCTCATCGAACGGATCCGCCGACGCTCCGACGGCGGCATGATCATCGCCGTCCTCGGCCAGCTCAGCGTCGCCGAGGCCGAGCTGCTCAGCAACCTGCGCGTCTCCGGCACCAACTGCCTGGGCCTGCTCATCGACGCGTCGACCTGGCGGCCCGCGCCCGGCCAGCAGCCCGACACCGCGCACGACGCGGCGGCCGTGACGCTGCTGCGCGGCGGGTGGCGCCTCATCGGCGTCAACCACGGCGCCTCGCTCGCCGCGCTGTGGCCGCAGGCCGCCCGGGGCACCCAGGGTTTCGCGCTGCGGGCGACGATGGCCGAGACGGTCGCCCGCGTCACGACCCCGGTGGGCGGTGAGAGCCGGTGAACGCGCGCCACCACGTCGCCGTCATCGGCGGCATCGTCACCCTGCTCGGCTCGATGAGCCTGTTCAGCGTCTTCGCGACGTGGAGCTGGTTCTTCTACTCCACCGGCGCCGTCATCGTCGTCGTCGGCACCGCGATGCTCGCCCGCAGCCTGCGGGTCCCGCTGTGGGCGCAGGTTCTGCTCATGATCACCGCACTGACCATCATCCTGACGCTCTACTTCCCCACCGGCGGCGAGTTCCTGGGGCTCATCCCGGGCCCCGACACGTTCCGGCACTTCGGCGAGCTGCTCGGCGAGGCCGGCGCGGCCATCCAGCACGAGGCGGCGCCCGTGCCGGACCTCGACGGCCTGCTGATGATCGTCACGCTCGGCGTCGGCGGCGTGGCGATCATCGTCGACCTCTGCGCGGTGGGCCTGCGCCGGCCGGCGCTGGCCGGGCTCGCCCTGCTCGCGATCTACTCCGTGCCCGTCGCCGTGCTCACCACGAGCGTCTCCGTCGTCCAGTTCGCGTTCGGGGCGGCCGGCTTCCTGTGGCTGCTCATCACCGACAGCGTCGACCGGGTGCGCCGCTTCGGCCGACGGTTCACGGGCGAGGGCCGCGACATCGACGTCTGGGAGCCGTCGCCGCTCGCCGCCGCGGGCCGCCGGCTCGGCGTGGTCGGCATCGTCATCGCCGTCCTGCTGCCCGTCGCCATGCCCGGCCTGACCACCGGGTTCCTCGACCAGCTGCGGCCCAACACCGGCGGGGTGGGCAACGGCCCGGGCACCGGGCCGGGCAGCGGCGGCACGGTCGACCTGTCCGCGATGCTCACCGGGTCCCTGCAGCGCGACCGGCCGTACAACATGGTCCGGGTGACCACGAACGACCCGGCGCCCTACTACCTGCGCTTCGGGGTCGCGGACCAGGCCGGCAACGACGGTTTCGCCAGCCGGAACACGTCCGGGACGGGGGCGCTGCCCGCCGACCCGGACACCGAACTGGAGACCGTCGAGGGCGTCACGGCCGAGAAGTACACGGCCAAGCTGGAGATGCTCGACTTCGACATGCACCTGGCGCCCATCTACCTGCAGCCGCTGGGCATCGAGGGCCTGGACCGCACGTGGGGCTGGGACAGCCGGTTCGACCTTGTCAGCTCCAAGCAGCAGACCACCGTCCGGCGCACGTACACCGTCACCTACGCGCGCCTCGCCTACACCCCGGCCGCGCTGCGCCGTGCCGGCACCTTCCTCACGGAGGAGCAGCGCAAGCTCACCCAGGTGCCGCCCGTTCCGGAGATCGACAACCTGGTCAAGCGCCTCACCGCCGGCAAGGACACCGAGTACGACGAGGTGCGCGCGCTCTACGGCCACTTCGCGCCCGAGAACGGCTTCACGTACTCGCTGAACGCGCCCAAGGGCGACAGCGGCAACGCGATCGTCGACTTCCTCGAGGGCAAGCAGGGCTTCTGCGTCCAGTACGCGGCGGCCCTGGCCTGGCTCGTGCGGGCCGCCGGGCACCCGGCGCGGGTCGCGTTCGGCTTCACCCGCGGCAGCAACCCGGTCAACGGCCAGTCCACGCTGACGAACTTCAACCTGCACGCGTGGACCGAGGTGTACTTCCCGAACATCGGCTGGGTGCCCTTCGACGCGACGCCGACGGTGGGCGTGCGCGGTTCGGTGACCAACACCTGGGCCCCGGACCTCGCCAGCCCCATCAGGCCGGGCGCGACGGAGGGTCCGGACACCGGGCCCCGGGCCACGGCGACGGCGAGCCCCGGGCCGACCGACCCGAACGCCGGGAACCCCGAGGGGTCCGGCGGGGCGGGCGGCGGCGACGCCGGGCTACCGCTGTGGGCGTGGCTGACGATCGTCGGTGTCGTGCTCGTCATCGCGGTCCTGGCCGCCCCCGCGATCGGCCGGGAGGCGCTGCGCCGCCGCAGGCGCGCGCGGCACCAACAGGTCATCGCCCTGGAGGTGGCGACGGACGCGGGCGGGGCGGGGGTCAGCGACACGCTGTCCGCCACCGACGCCGAGGGGGTCGCCCAGGCCCGGCGCGACGCCCACGAGGCGTGGGCCGAACTGCTGGACACCATGACCGACTTCGCCGTCCCCGTCGATCCGACGGAGACCCCGCGCGCCACGGCCGGTCGCCTGGTCGACCTCACCGGCACGGGCACGGACGGCGAGCGCGCGGTCGGCAAGCTGGCCCGCAGCGAGGAGTTCGCCCGGTACGCCCGCCGGCCGCTCGTCCCGGACGGGCTCGACGACGCCGTCCGCGGGGCGCGGCAGGCCTTCGCCGCCCGGGCCACCCGGTGGGAGCGCCTCAGCGCCACGTTCATGCCCCGCTCCACGCTGCTGCGGTGGCGCCTGCGGTGGTTGAGCGTGAGCGGCGCGACCGTCGCCCGTACGGGCCGGTGGCGCGACCGGCTCACCGCCCGGCTGAGCCCGCGCCGGCTGCTCACCGGCCGCCGCTGACCGCGTGATCCCGGCCGGGTCGCCGTGACCCGGCCGGGACGCGACGGTCCCCGACCGGGGCGGACGTTCGGTATCTTCGATGGCCATGACGCAGCCGTTCGACGTCCATCCGTGGGAACTGCGCGAGTCGGGCCTGGCCGTCGCCGCGTGCGGCGCGGCGGTCACCGTCGCCGAGGACCGGTTGCGGCCCGCCGACGTGGGCGCGGGCTGGGCGGCGGGCGCCGCGCTGGCCGACGCGGCGCGGACGTGGCACGACGCCGTCAGCGAGCTGGGCTCGGACATCACGGAGACGGGCGACAACATGGTCAGCGCGGCCGCGGCGTACCGGGCGGCCGACGAGGCGGCCCGCTGCCGCGTGTACGCCGGCTACGGCCGCTGATGGGGGTCGGCTGGGCGGCGCTGCTGCGCGACGATCCGACGCGGTGGCGGTCGGCGTCGATCGCCTGGGACGGCGTCGCCCGCGACCTGGAGACCCGCGCGTCGACGCTGGCGAAAGAGGTGACGCGGCTGCCCCAGGTGTGGACGGGCGGGGCCGCGGCCGGCGCGACGGCGCGGCTGTCCGACCAGCTCGCGCGGCTGCGCGCGGGCTACGCCTCGGTGCTCGCGGTCGCCCAGGCCCTCGACGAACACGCCACCGAACTGTCCACATTGCGCGGATCCGCGGCCGCCGTCGAGGACACCGCGCGTCAGCTCGGCCTGCGCGTCGACGCGGACGGCACGGTGCGGCCGCCGGCCGGGCCGCAGAACGAGTCGCTGGCCAGGGCTGTGTCGGCCGTCGTGTGGCGGCGCGACGCCGTGCTGCGCG
>NZ_BAAALT010000277.1:0-13812 GCF_039528515.1 Luedemannella flava | reverse complement strand
GGGCGCGCAGCGCCCGCAGCTCGGCGATCTGTTCGTCGAGCGCGGCCAGCGCCTTCGCGGCCGTGGTGACGGCGTCCAGCGCGCGGGTGAGTGCCGGCAGTTGCCCGTCCACGTCCGCGGCGAGGCGGTGCATGCCCGCCACCGCGCGCTCGGCGGTGGCGAGGGCCTCGTCGTCGGCGTCGCCGAGGTCGGCGAGCAGGCCGAGCGCGACGGCGGCGGCCGCCTCGGCCCGCTGCTGGTCGCGCTTGGCGAGCTCGCGCACGTGGTCGTAGACGTGCAGGCCGAGCAGGTTGATCAGGATCTCCTGCCGCTCGGCCCGCTTGGCGTGCAGGAACCGCGCGAACTGCCCCTGCGGCAGCACGACACAACTGGTGAACTGCTCGTACGGCAGGCCGACCGCGTCGAGGACGGCCTGCTCCATCTCGCTGGGCGTGCCCGCGAGCACGGTGCCCAGGTCGGTCTGCCGGTCGGCGGGGGCGGTGTCGAAGACCCGCGTGTCGAAGCCGGGCGGCAGCTGCTCGAGGCCGGCGTGGCTGGTGGAGACGTTGCCCTTGCCGTCGCGGCGGACGACCCGGGTGGCCACGAACCGGGCGCCGCCCGACTCGAAGACCAGGCGCACCCGGGCCTCGGCCGCCGACGGGGCCAGGGCGTTGTCGATGCGCCGCCGGTCGCCCCAGCGCGGCACCGTCCCGTAGAGGGCGAAGCAGATGGCGTCGAGCACCGTCGACTTGCCCGAGCCGGTCGGCCCGACCAGCGCGAAGTAGTCGGCGTCGGTCAGGTCGACCGTGGTGGGTTCCCGGAACACCGTGAACCCGTGCAGGTCCAGTCGCAGCGGCCGCACTAGTGGGCTCCTCCCGACGTGCTCACCTCGTCGTACAACCGGTTGAACAGGTCACCGACGGCCGGGTCGGCGATGCCCTTGGCCGTCAGGTAGTCCGCGAACAGGTCGCGCGGCGAGCGCCCGGCCCGCGTCTCGACCTTGTGCGACGGGTCCAGCTCGGGCAGGACCGTCGGGTCGATGCGCACCTCCAACGCTCGGGGGAGCAGTTGCTGGACGTCCTCGCGTAGGCCGGCGCGGGGCGCCTCGCGCACGTAGACGCGCAGCCACGCGTCCTCCGGCACGGTCATCGTCCGCAGTTCGTCGACCGTGCCGCGCACGGTGCGCAGCGGGATCGCCGCCGTGACCGGCACCGACCGGACCCGGGCCGCCTTGCGGGCGGTCACCTCGACGATGTTGACGCCGGGGAGGTTCTCCTCCTCGCCGAAGTCGACCGCGAGCGGGCTGCCGCAGTAGTGCACCGGGCAGGCGGCGAGGACCTGCTGGCGGCGGTGCAGGTGACCGAGCGCCACGTAGTGGGTCGCCGCCGGGAAGATCGTGGACGGCACGGCGTACGCCTCGATGGTGTGCGCGTCGCGCTCGCCGCCGCCGAGCTTGCCGCCGACCACCGTCAGGTGGCCGGCGACCAGGTTGACCGTGGCGGTGCCGTCGGCGAAGGACTCGGTGAGCGCCGCGATGAGGCGGGCCACGTGGTCGGCGTAGGTGGCCGACGCGTCGGCGGCGCTGAGCTCGAACATCTCCGAGGCGCGCACCGCGTACCGCTGGGAGACGAACGGCAGGGCGGCGAGCCGCCACGGTTCGCCGGCCCGGGTGGTGCCCGTGATGAGGTGGTCGGTGGCCGGTCCGATGGCGCCCCGCAGGGTGACGCCGGCGCCGTCCGCCCAGGGGCGTAGCGCGTCGATCTCGGCGGCGTGGTCGTGGTTGCCGGCGATCACCACCACGGCGTCGGCGTTGCGGCGCAGCGCCGACAGCGCCCGGACGACGAGCTTCTTCGCGTCGGCGCCGGGCGTGGCGGTGTCGAACAGGTCGCCCGCGACGATGACCAGGTCCGGCTGCTCGGCCTCGGCGATCTTCACGATCTCGAAGAGGACGGCGATCTGCTCCTCGGCGCGCGACTGTCCCTTGAGGACCTTGCCGACGTGCCAGTCGGAGGTGTGCAGGATCTTCACGGGCGCGGCCCTCTCAGAAGGGGATGTCGTCGTCGGGGAGGCTCCCGTTGCCGGGCGGCGCCGCCCGGCTGCCGGCGCCCACGACCGCGAACGGGTCGGCGGACTGGACCAGCGACCGCAGCGTCGCGCTCGGCGCCGCGCCCGCCTCGGCCGGGCGGGTGGCCCACGCCGGGAACGGGAACTCCACGACCAGCGGCACCGGCAGCTCGGGCTGGGCGACGAACATGGTGCCCGGCTTGGCGATGAGCGCCCGGGCCCGCTGTGCCGGGGGCAGGAAGCCGTACTCCGGACGGGAGGCCTCGGCCGGGTCGAGCCGGCCGACGACCCGGATGGCGGAGTTCGCCACGATGCGCCGCTCCACCTCGCTGGCCGTCTGCTGCGCGCCGATGAGCACCACGCCGAGCGAGCGGCCCCGCTCGGCGATGTCGAGCAGCACCTCCTTGATCGGCGAGGTGCCCTCCCGCGGGGCGTACTTGTTGAGCTCGTCGAGCACCACGAACAGCAGGGGTCGGGCCGTGCCGGCCTTCTCCTTGCGCTCGAACTCCGAGCGCAGCGTCACGCCGACGACGAAGCGCTGCGCCCGGTCGGGCAGGTTATGCAGGTCCACGACGGTGATCTGGGCGCTCTCCGCCGTGTTGATCTCGTGTGGCGCGGTGCCCCGCAGGTCACCCCGGACGAGCCGGGACAGGTCCTTCACGCTGGCCACGAGCCGGCGCAGGAACGCGTTGACCGTGCCCAGCCCCACCGCCGTGCCCGCCCAGTCGCCGCGCGTCTCGTCGTCGGCCAGGCGCTCGGAGATGAGGTCGACCAGGTCGCCGTACGAGTTGACGCGCCTGCCGTCGAGCACCACGCCGCCGTCGGCGGGCTGCGCGTTGCGCTGCAGGTACGCCGTGACGGAGTGCACCACCATCGTGTACTGCTGGCGGTCGTCGTCCGCGTCGGCGAACACGTACGGCAGGAGCCGGTCGGCGCAGAACTCCGCCACGGTCCAGTAGAAGGAGTCGACCCCGGTGAGCCGGCTGGCCACGTCGGGCGAGCCGGTCAGGTCGCCGGCCCGCGGCGGGGCGAACACCCGCACGTCCGGGAACGGCCCCGCGTCCAGGCCGAGCTTCGCGTACGCCCGCTCGGTGTTCGAGTCCAGCCGGGTGTTGGGGTGGTCGAGGAACAGCAGGTCCTCACCCTTGACGTTGAAGATCAGCGCCCGGGTGTTGGCCGTCTCGCCGGCCCCGCCGAGCACGCCCGAGCGGAACACCGAGTAGAGCAGCCAGGTGGCGAAGCTGGTCTTGGTGGCGACGCCGGAGATGCCGGAGATGGACACGTGCGCGCCCCGGGTGCCGTCGAGGAAGTCGGCGTTGAGGAACACCGGGGCACCGTCGCGGCCGAGCCCGATCGGGACGGTGCGCTCCATCCGGTCGAAGTACAGCGCCGCGGCGCGGGTGGCGCCCTCGGCGCGGCGGACCACGGCGCCCGGCTGGGGCGGCACGTAGACCTCGGGGTCGACCCGCGTGGTGGTGATCTCGGCGGCCTCCTGCACCTGCGCGGGCAGCGTGCCGTCGGCGATGGCGAAGACGTCGGAGTCGAACATGGCGCCCTCGTGGCGGGCGCGGACCTGGGTGACGACGCCGGCGATCACCACGGGGGCGGGCTGCTCGCCGCCGTTGGGGGGCAGCTCGCGGGTGGTCACCACGACGTCGTCGAGCTGCAGGTAGGCGCCGGGGGCGACGGCCACCCAGAACTGCAGCGGGGTCGCGTCGGCCGTGCCCAGCACCCGGCCCACCACCGGGCCCTGTGCCTCGGCCGGTGCCAACTCGCCCATGTCACTCCTCTCCGCGCCGCGACCTGCCGTCCCCGGCGGCCATGGTCACCTACCGGTATGACATTCGCCGCGGGCGCGACGATACCGAACATGCGTCCCATTGGCCCGTCGGCGCGCCCGGTTATCCACAGGGTGTGCCGCGCGTCCCGGGTAACGATGTGGATAAGAAGCCGCCGGTCAGTCGGCGCGCACGTACCGCGTGATCAGGCTGTCGTCGGCCAGCAGGACGTGGGCGGGGCGCATCCCCACGGGCGCCGGCGCGAGCGGCCCGGCGGTGATCCGCCCCGCGCCGGCCCCGGCGAGCTGCGGCGAGACCGTGAGGCAGAGCTCGTCGACGAGGCCGGCCGCGGTGAGCGCGCCGAACAGGTGCGGGCCGCCCTCAGATAGGACATGGGCCAGACCGCGCGTCCGCAGCTCGGCCAGGCCGACGCCGAGATCGATCGCGGCGTTACCGCAGGACACCACGTCGGCCACGGCCGTCAGCGCCGCGCGTCGGTCGGCGGGCGCCGCGTCGTGGGTGAGGATGACCGGCCGCACGGGGGCGGCGGCCAGGGCGTGGATCCCCGGGTCCAGGTCCAGCGAGCCCGACACGATGACCAGCACCGGGTACGTCGGGAGACCCTGTGCCGCACGCCACTGGCGGCGGGCCGCGTCCAGCCTCACCGCGTGGTAACCCTCGTTCCGCACGGTCCCGGCCCCGACGAGAAGCGCGTCACAGTGTTGGCGCAGGACCCGGAACACCCGCTTGTCGGCTTCACCGGACAGCGGCGCCGAGAATCCGTTGATCTCCACGGCGCCGTCGAGACTGGTCACGAAGTTGATCCGCACGTCCGGCCGGGACCGGTCGGGGGCGTAGAGCGCCACGAGCGCGTCGTCGTCGAGGTCATCGCCGGGGCTGGGGAAGATCATGCGCACGGCTCATTGTCCCCTGCCGCGATGGCGGCGAAACGGGCCTACTCTCCCGGGCGGCCGGTCGCCGGCGGGGACGGCTGCGGGGCACGGTGCTGGCAGTCGCACCACGTCCCGCCGCGACAGCGGTCGTGGTGCTGCGCCCGACACGCGGCACAGATCATGTGTCCAGCGTGCGAGCCCCCCGCCCGTCAGTCAAGAATGGCTCCCGTGGTGCGGAAGATCTATCAGCTGCGGGTCGCGCTGGACGGCGTGACGCCGCCGGTGTGGCGGCGGGTCCAGGTGCCGGGCGCCTTCACCCTCGACCGGATCCACCGGGTGATCCAGTACGCCATGGGCTGGCGGGACTACCACCTGCACTCCTTCGACATCGGGGGCGCCCAGTACGGCGAGCCCGACCCGGACGGTGACCTGGATCTCGTCGACGAGCTGGAGGTCCGCCTCGACGCGGTCGCGACCGAGGGCACCCGCCTGCGCTACACCTACGACTACGGCGACTGGTGGGAGCACACCGTCGACGTGGAGGAGGTGCTCGCGGCGGATCCGGACGAGCGCTACCCGCTGTGCCTCGAGGGTGCGGGGATCTGCCCGCCGGAGGACGTGGGCGGGGCGTTCGGTTACGCCGAGGCGGTCGCGGTGCTCCACGACCCGGCCCATCCCGAGTACGCCGCTGTGCGCGAGCGGTTCGGCGGGGTGCCTGAGAGTTTCGATCCACGGCTGGCGACCACGCTCCTGCGTCGCCTCGCGTGAGCAGCGGGCGGACGCCCGTACCCACGGATCCGCGGTCTCGGTGACCGCGGACCGCGACAAAAACCGGGGCCCGGCAGTACGATTCGGCAACCCGTTTGGGCGGGCTCCGCAAGGCAATCCGTTTTGTCGTTTTTTACACGCCAAAATAGTTTGGTTTTTCCCTTTGTGGGAGCGTTCCCAGACCCGAACAGACACCCGAGCTAAGCTCGTGACCAGCGGCTTTGCCTCCAGCCGACATCATGGTCGGTAACAACTTGGGAACGCTCCCATGAAGCAGTTGACATCCCCGTCACGGGCCGGCAACCTCATGGGAGCGCTCCCGTCAAGATGTGGCTTCCGCCACAGTCACGACAAACAAATGGTGTGGTGTCACAACCTCCCGGCAGCCCAGGGCCCCCCTGGGTGACCCGGGTGGGCGTGGGCGCCACCATCCCCCACCACAACATCACGACCTGAGAGGGGTTCGGGATGAGCGTCACCCAGCGCCGCATGCGTAAGGCAGCCGCGGTCGCTCTGGTTGCGGCGGTCGCTCTTGGCGCCGCAGCCTGCAGCAAGAAGGAAGAGCCGTCTGGCGGCGACAACGGCGGCAAGATCAAGCTCATCGTCGACTCGTTCGGCGAGTTCGGTTACGACGAGCTGATCAAGCAGTACATGGCGTCGCACCCGAACATCGAGATCGAGCAGCGCAAGACCGCCAAGCTCGACGACTACAAGCCGCAGCTGGTGAAGTACCTGGCGGCGGGCACCGGTGCCGGCGACGTTGTTGGCCTCGAAGAGGGCATCATCAACGAGTTCAAGGCCCAGCCCGACAACTGGATCGACCTGAAGCAGTACACGGGCGACCTCAGCGGCGACTTCCTCTCCTGGAAGTACGACGCGGGCAAGACCGCCGACGGCAGCAAGCTGCTGGGCCTCCCGACCGACGTCGGCGGCCTCGCGATGTGCTACCGCACGGACCTGTTCAAGAAGGCCGGCCTGCCGGTCGAGCGGGACGCCGTCAGCAAGCTGTGGCCGACCTGGGATGACTTCATCAAGGTGGGCACGGACTACAAGGCGAAGACCGGCAAGGCCCTGATCGACTCGGTCACCACCGAGTTCTCCGCGATCATGACCCAGCTGGGCGAGCCGCTGTTCTACGACCGTCAGAACAACGTCGTGGCCGGCACCAGCCAGTCCGTCAAGGGCGCCTGGGACAAGGCCGTTCAGATGATCAACGCGGGCATCTCCTCGAAGACCGCGACCTGGTCCGAGGACTGGTCGGCCGGCTTCAAGAAGGACACCTTCGCGGTTGTCGCCTGCCCGTCCTGGATGCTCGGCATCATCGAGGGCAACTCCGGCCCCGAGAACAAGGGCAAGTGGGACGTCGCCGCGGTTCCGGGCGGCGGCGGTAACTGGGGCGGCTCGTGGCTCTCGGTTCCGAAGCAGAGCGCGCACCCGAAGGAGGCCGCTGAGCTGGCCAAGTTCCTGACCAGCGCGGACAGCCAGGTTGCCGCCTTCAAGGCCAAGGGCCCGCTGCCCTCGAACCTGAAGGCTCTGGACAACCCTGACTTCCAGGCCTACAAGAACCCGTACTTCAGCGACGCTCCGGTCGGTGCCATCTTCGGCGCTGGCGCGAAGACGCTGCAGCCGGTGTACCTCGGCCCGAAGCACGCCGCCATCAAGGAGCGCGCGTTCGAGCCGGCCCTCCAGAGCATCGAGCAGGGCAAGGTCGCGGCCGACAAGGCGTGGACCAACGCTCTGGCCGAGGCGGAGAAGCAGGCCAAGTAGTTAAGGCACACGGTGCCCCAATGGCGCCCGGGCACACCCCGCCCGGGCGCCATTGGGCCCGGTCAAACCCCGCCTCACCCCGGATCTGGCCGGGTTAGGGAAGGACCACCACTCCAATGAGCCTCTCGACGAGTACGGCGCCCCAACACGCCGTGCCCCCGCACCGGCCGCGTGCGCGACAGCCCCGCCGCAGCTCCGGTGGACTAGTACGTTTTGACCAAAAGTTTTCGCCTTACATCTACATCGCGCCGTTCTTCGTGCTTTTCGGGTTCTTCGGGCTCTACCCGCTGGTCTACACAGCGTGGGTTTCGCTGCACAACTGGAACATCATGGGGACCCACGAATGGGTGGGTTTCGAAAACTACGTGGACCTGTTCAAGGACGCGCAGTTCTGGCAGACGCTGAAGAACACGCTGGGCATCTTCGTGCTGTCCACGATCCCGCAGCTGCTGCTCGCGCTGGTTCTGGCCACGCTGCTCAACCGCAACCTGCGCGCCCGCACGGCGCTGCGGATGGCGATCGTCATCCCCAACGTGACGTCCGTCGCCGCCGTCGCCATCGTGTTCGGCCTGCTGTTCAGCCGCGACTTCGGTGTCATCAACTGGGTGCTCGGGTTGCTCGGTGTGGACAACATCGACTGGAAGGCCGACGAGTGGTCGTCCTGGACCGCCATCTCCGTCATGGTCGACTGGCGCTGGACGGGCTACAACGCACTGATCTTCCTCGCCGCCATGCAGGCGATCCCGCGTGACCTCTACGAGTCCGCCGCGATCGACGGCGCGAGCCAGTGGCGGCAGTTCTGGCAGATCACGCTGCCGATGCTGCGCCCGACGTTCCTGTTCACGGTGATCGTCTCGACCATCGGTGGTCTGCAGCTGTTCACCGAGCCGCTGCTGTTCGCCAACGGCAAGACCGCCGGCGGCACGACGCACCAGTTCCAGACGATGACCATGTACATGTTCTCCGAGGCGTTCGAGAACTTCCGCTTCGGGTACGGGTCGGCGATCGCCTGGTCGATCTTCCTTCTGATCGTGCTCGTGTCGGTCGTCAACTTCCTGTTCGTCCGCAAGTCGGTCAAGTGAGGGTGCACGATGAGAACCGCTAACCGCCGTGCCTGGCAGGCGAGTCCGCTCACGTACATCGCGCTGATCATCGCGGGCGTCCTCTCGGTGTTCCCGCTGTACTTCATGTTCATCATCGCGACCAAGCGGAACGACAACATCCACGACACGCCGCCGCCGGTCCTGCCGGGTGGCAACTTCAGCGACAACTTCGGCCGGGTGCTGGACAACGACCACGCCAACTTCATCTACGGCCTGATGAACTCGGTGTTCGTCTCGACCTGCGTGACGCTCGGCGTCGTGCTGTTCGGGTCGCTCGCCGGCTTCGCGTTCGCCAAGCTGAAGTTCCGTGGCCGCAACGCGCTGCTGCTGGTCATCATCGGCACGATGATGGTCCCCACCCAGCTGGGCGTCATTCCGCTGTACATCATGATGGCCAAGTGGCTGGACTGGGACGGCACGCTGCAGGCCGTCATCGTTCCGTTCCTGGTCACCGGGTTCGGCGTGTTCATGATGCGGCAGTACGCCAGCCAGTCGGTCTCCGACGAGCTGATCGAGGCTGCCCGGGTCGACGGTTGCTCGACGTTCCGCATCTTCTGGAGCATCGTGCTGCCGATCCTGCGGCCCGCCGCGGCCGTGCTGGGCCTGCTGACCTTCATGCAGACCTGGAACGACTTCGTGTGGCCGTTCATCATCCTGGACAACAAGACCCCCACCGTCCAGGTGTCGCTCAACCTGCTCGCCGAGGCGTACTACACCGACTACGCCCAGGTGTTCGCCGCGACCGCGGTCGCCACGGTGCCGCTGGTCATCGTGTTCATCGTGTTCGGCAAGCAGATCATCGGCGGCATCATGGAAGGCGCGGTCAAGGCGTGACTACCTCGCAGCCCATCGACGTTCAGCCGGAGACCGCCGCGCTGCTCGCCGCCGGAGCGCCCAGCCCCACCGGGCTGCGGGTGTTTCCGGAAGGGTTCCTCTTCGGCGCCGCGACGGCCGCCTACCAGATCGAAGGGGCGGTGGCCGAAGGCGGCCGCACGCCCTCCATCTGGGACACGTTCAGCATCACCCCCGGTCGGGTGGTCGGCGGCCACAGCGGCGCCGTGGCGACCGACCACTACCACCGTTACCGCGACGACGTCGCGACGATGGCGCGGCTGGGGCTGAACTCGTACCGGTTCTCGATCTCGTGGTCGCGCGTGCAGCCCGACGGTGCCGGCCCCGCCAACCCGGCGGGTCTGGACTTCTACCGTCGGCTTGTCGATGAGCTGCTGGAAAACGGCATCCTGCCGTGGGTCACGCTGTACCACTGGGACCTTCCCCAGCCCTTGGAGGACGCGGGCGGTTGGCCCGCCCGCGACACCGCAGCCCGGTTCGCCGAGTACGCCGCCCTTGTGCACCGCGTACTCGGCGACCGGGTCCGCAACTGGACGACCCTGAACGAGCCCTGGTGCTCGTCGCTGCTCGGGTACGCCAACGGCCACCACGCGCCGGGCCGCACCGAGCCGGACGCCGCCGTCGCGGCCGTCCACCACCTGCTGCTGGGCCACGGCCTGGCCACCCAGGCGATCCGCGCCCAGGAGCCCGGCGCCGAGGTCGGCTGCACGGTCAACCTGTACGCCGTGTCGCCCGCCTCCGACTCGCCGGCCGACGCCGAGGCGGCCCGTCGCATCGACGGCCTCTCGAACCGCCTCTTCCTGGACCCGCTGCTGCTCGGCCGGTACCCGGACGACGTGGTGGCGGACCTCGCGACGGTGTCGGACTTCAGTCACGTGCGCGACGGCGACCTGGAGACCATCTCCACGCCGCTGTCGATGCTGGGCATCAACTACTACAGCCGCCATGTCGTGGCGGCGCCCGAGCCGGTCGACGGCGTCGTGGACTGGCGCGGTGGCGGCGCGGTCGAGCCGTGGCCAGGCAGCGAGGGCGTGCGGTTCGTCAAGCGTGACGGCGTCCCGGTCACCGCCATGGACTGGGAGATCGACGCGCCGGGTCTCACCGAGACCCTGGTGCGTGTCAACCGTGAATACCCGGAACTTCCGCTCTACATCACGGAAAATGGCGCCGCTTTCGACGACCAGATCGACGGCGACGGGGCGGTCAACGACCAGCCGCGGGTGGCCTATTTCGACGGGCATCTGCGCGCCTGCCTCGACGCGATCGATGAGGGCGTGCCGCTGCGCGGCTATTTCGCCTGGTCGTTGCTGGACAACTACGAATGGGCGTGGGGCTACACGCGCCGTTTCGGCATCGTGCACGTCGACTACGAGACCCAGGTACGCACGCCGAAGGCAAGCGCGCTGTGGTACTCCGACGTCATCGCCCGCCACGCCGTCGCCGACCCGCAGGGTGCCGAACCGGCCCGATAACCGGGCACAATAGTTTCGACGGCACAAGGTCGACGGCCAGGACACCGGAGGACACACCGTGAGCCAGCAGCGCACCAGGTCGGCGGGGCGACCGACGCTGGACCAGGTCGCCGCGCGGGCCGGGGTCGGCCGCGGCACCGTGTCCCGCGTCGTGAACGGCTCGCCCCAGGTGTCGGCCTCGGCCCGCGCCGCGGTGGAACAGGCCATCGACGAGCTCGGCTACGTGCCCAACCGGGCGGCCCGGGCCCTGGTCACGCAACGCACGGACTCCGTCGCCCTGGTCGTGTCGGAGTCGGAGGAGCGGGTCTTCGGGGAGCCGTTCTTCGCGGGCATCATCCGGGGCATCAGCTCGGTGCTGTTCGAGACGCCGCTGCAGCTGTGGCTCGCCATGGCCCAGTCCCCGGCCGAGCAGGACCGCGTCGAGCACCACCTGACCCCCCAGCACGTCGACGGCGTGCTGCTGCTGTCGCTGCACGGCGACGACCCGCTGCCGGCGCTGCTGGCGCGGCGCGGGCTGCCGGTCGTGCTCGGCGGTCAGCCCAGCGGGCTGGCCGCGCTCGCCGGCGAGGCCGAGCTGAGCGACACGCACCTGAGCTGCGTCGACGCCGACAACGAGGGCGGCGCGCAGTTGGCCGTCGAGCACCTGCTGTCGCGGGGGCGGCGCCGGATCGCGGCGATCGCCGGCCCGCAGGACATGGGCGTGGGTGTCGCCCGCCTCGCGGGCTACCGGCGCGGCCTGCGCATGGCGGGCCTGCCGGTCGAGGAGTCGATGGTCGGCTACGGCGACTTCTCCGAGGCCAGCGGCGCGGCCGCGATGCGCGCGCTGTTCGCCCGCCACCCCGACATCGACGCCGTGTACGCCGCGTCCGACCTCATGGCCGTCGGCGCCATGCGGGTGATCAAGGAGCGCGGCCTGCGCATCCCGCACGACGTCGCGGTGGTCGGCTTCGAGGACTCGATGGTCGCCCGCCAGACCGAGCCCGCCCTGTCGACCGTGCACCAGCCGGTCGAGGCGATGGGCCGGGAGATGGCGCGCCTGCTCGTCTCGCACATCCGCGGCGACGTGGTGCCGAGCCCGCTCGTGGTGCTCGACACGCACCTGGTGGTCCGCGAATCGTCCTGAGCCGGGCACATGTAGCCTAACAACATGTTCGGCGAGCGCCCGTGACTGCGCCCGGCGAGGTCCGCCGGGGCCCGGTCGACCCACGCCTGCTGCGCCTGCCCGGCATGCGCCCCTACCTCGCCGCCGTCCTCGGCTACGGCGTCGCGACCGCCGTCGTCGTGGTCGGCTTCGCCGACAGCCTGTCCCGCGTGCTCGCCGGCGTCGCCGTCGGCCGCCTCGACACGGGCGCCCTGGTCGCCGTCCTGGTCTTCGCCGCGGTCCGCGGGCTGCTCGCCGCGACGCGCGGCGCGACCGCCACCGCCGCCGCCGCGACGCTCAAGGCCCGGCTGCGCGCCGACCTGCTGGGACGGGCGCTCGGCCGGGGCCCGGTGTGGCTGCGCGGCCAGCGCGCGGGGGAGCTGGCGACGCTGGCCGGACCCGGCGTCAACGCGCTCGACGCGTACCTCATCGGTTATCTTCCGTTGCTGGTCACGGCTGTGACGGTGCCGGTGGCCGTGCTCGGGCGGCTGGCCCTGGCCGACCGGACGGCGGCGCTCACGGTCGCCCTGACCCTGCCGCTCGTGCCCATCTTCGCGGCGCTCGTCGGCTGGCACACCGCGAGCGCGACCCAGCGCCAGTGGCGGCTGCTGCACCGCCTGGGCGGGCACTTCCTCGACATGCTGACCGGCGTGACGACGCTGCGGGCGTTCGGCCGGGCGCGCGCACAGATCGAGGTCGTCCGGGCGATGGCCGACAAGCACCGCGAGGCCACCATGCGCACGCTGCGCCTGGCATTCCTGTCCGCGCTCGTCCTCGAGTTGCTGGCGACCCTCGCGGTCGCCCTCGTCGCCGTCCCGGTGGGGATCGCCCTGGTCGACGGTGACCTGACCCTGCCGGTCGCGCTGCTGGTCCTGCTGCTCACGCCCGAGGCGTTCACCCCGCTGCGGGCGGCCGGCGCGCAGTTCCACGCCAGCCAGGAGGGCCTCGCGGCGCTGCGCGACGTCTTCGCCGTCCGGTCGCCGACCGACGCGGCGCCGACGCGGTCCGGTGGGGCGTCGGCCACACCGCGCGGCGCGCGCCTCGTCTTCGACAACACCACCTTCGAGTACGCCGGAACGGCGGTGCTCCGCGACGTCACCTTCGCCGTCGCGCCCGGGGAGCGGATCGCGCTCATCGGCCCGAGCGGCGGGGGCAAGAGCACCCTGCTGCACGCGCTGCTCGGCTTCGTCACCCCGACCTCGGGTCGGGTGTTGGTCGGAAACGTCGACCTGGCGGAGGTGGACCCGGACGCATGGCGGTCACGGATCGCCTGGGTCCCGCAGCGGCCGTACCTGTTCGCGGCGAGCGTGGCCGACAACGTCCGGCTCGGTCTGCCCGACGCGTCGCCGGACGCGGTCCGCGCCGCCGCGTGCGCCGCGGCGGCGGACAGCTTCGTGGCGACCCTGCCCGACGGTTACGACACGGTGCTGGGCGAACGCGGGTTCGGCCTGTCCAGCGGGCAGCGCCAGCGCCTGGGTGTGGCCCGGGCCTTCCTGCGCGACGCCGACCTGCTGCTGCTCGACGAGCCGACCGCCCGCCTCGACGGCGGCAGCGAGGCCGCCGTGATCGAGGCGACGCCGCGCCTGCTCGCCGGCCGGACCGCCGTCTTCGTCGCGCACCGGCCAGCGATGCTGCCGCTGGCCGACCGGGTCCTGCTGGTCCGCGACGGCACGGTCCGCGAGGTGACCCCGTGACGGATCGGGTGTCGCTCGTTCTCGTGCAGTCGAACCTGTGTGGAACGGCTGCTGAACCGCTGTCGCACTCCCGCTGCAACACAGCAAACGGGCGCATGACGAGGGCGGCGCTCCGCGGGGGCGCGGCGGAGGGGACGCCGTCACGGGTGCGGGCGCGCTGGGGTGCGGTGGAGGCGACGCTGTCACCGGCGGGGGCGCGCTGGGGTGCGGTGGAGGCGAGGCTGTGACGGGCGCGGGCGCGCTGGTGCGCGAGGTGCGCCGGCTCGGCGGCGGACGGCGCCTCGCGCGCCTGGCCGTGGCG
>NZ_BAAALT010000276.1:0-9411 GCF_039528515.1 Luedemannella flava | reverse complement strand
GCCCGGCGCGGTGGCGTCGAACAGGCGGCCGTCGCCGACGACGACCGCGACGACGTTGCCGACGACGCCGGGCGCGAGCGTGAGCAGCAGCGCCCGCTCGGCCTCCAGCACCAGCGCCACCGACGCGGCCAGCAGGTAGGCGGCCTGGGCCACGGCGATCAGCGCGACCGCCGGCGTGACCCGCAGGGCGACGGCGAGCCCCGCGCTGACCGCGACGACCAGCAGACCCGGCCCGAGCAGCCCGCGCCGCAGCACGGCCTTGGCGCCGTCGCGGTCGAGCTGGCCGAGGCGCACGTAGCCGAGGTACGCGACGGCCTGCGACACCGCCCACGCGAGCAGCAGCGAGGCGATGACGACGGTGCCGCCCGCCGGCCCGGTCACCTTCTCGGCGACCGCCAGGTAACAGGCGGCCGGCAGCGCGAACAGCACGCCGCGCAGCACGTGCCGACCGGGCCGGGTCTGCCACGGCCCGACGGGCTTCGGCGCCGCGGTCGGCTTCGCCGGCACCTGCCGGCGCATCTGCCGGGCCAGGTCGAACACGGTCGGTATGCCGTGCCGCCCGTTCGCCTGGGCGTCGGTCATGCCGTCGGACTCGAGCTGGGCCGCGATCTGCAGCGAGTCCACGGACTCCCGCAGCTTCAGCTCCATGCTGTCCGAGACGGAGATGCGGGCCTTCACGCCAGCCTCAGGATCCGCGTCTCGTTCGTGTCGAAGTCGTCGTCGTCCGCGACCTCCATGCGCTTCGTCGGGTCACGGCCCTCGGCGAGCGCCGTATAGATCCCGTGGAACGAGCCGACCGCGCGGTCGACCGTGAAGAACTCCAGGGCGCGCTGGCGGGCGGCCGCGCCGAGCTTGTGCCGCAACAGGTCGTCGCGGAGCAGGGTCAGGCACGCCTCGGCCATGGCGGCCGGGTCGCGCGGCGGCACGACCAGACCGGTGTCGCCGACGGCCTCGCTGACCCCGCCGACGTCCGTGGAGACGGTGGCGCGGCCCGAGGTCATCGCCTCGATCACCGTGTACGGGAAGCCCTCGGAGATGCTCGACAGCACCACCACGTGCCCGGCCGCGTACGCGTCGGCGATGTTGTCCACGCGCCCCTCGAAGGTGACGGCGTCGGCGACAGAGAGTTCGACGGCGAGCTTCTCGCACCGGGTCAGGTAGCCCTCGTTGCCCTTGGGCGTGCCGCCGAAGATGCGCAGCCGCGCGGCCGGCAGCTGCTTGCGGACCAGCGCGAAGGACCGGATCAGCGTCTCCAGGTCCTTGATCGGGTCGACCCGCCCGGCCCAGCTCACGGTGGGCGCCAGCGGCTCTGGCCCGGCCGGCGCGAAGTCGGCCGGGTCCACGCCGTTGTAGACGGTCTCGATGCGGTTCGGGTCCGCGCCGCCGTGCTCCTCCCACCGCCGGTTGTACTTGTTACCCGGCGTGATCAGGTCGGCCGCCTTGTAGGCCGCGGCCGACACCTGGCGCAGGAAGCTCAGCAGCAGCAGCTGGCTCGACCAGCCGTACCCGGCCTTGTTGAAGCTGAGGTAGCGCTCGCGCAGGTAGATGCCGTGCTCGGTGAGCAGCATCGGGATGCCGTGGCGCCACTTGGCGGCCAGCCCCACCAGCGCGGCCAGCCCGTTGGTCACCGCGTGCGTGACCTGACCGGGCGGCACCGGCTGCAGCAGCGGCCGCAGCCAGTGCTCGAGCAGGTCGGTCACCGTCAGCGCGTCGTGCACGCTGAGCGTGGCGCCGGTCTCCGCCACGCGCGGCGCCCCGCGCCACGCGTCCAGCAGCCAGCCGACCGCCCGCTCGTCGCGCAGCGCCGCGCCGATGGGGCCGGACTCGGAGAGCTCCACCAGCGCGCGCAGCGACTCGGTGAACGCCGGCAGGGCCAGTTGCGGCTCCGCCAGCAGGGACAACAACATCTGGTGGTACGCCTCGGCGACCTGCGCCCGCAGGCGCCGGCCCGGCCGTTTGGGGGCCGGGCCGGACGCCCAGAGCGGAATCGGGGTGAGCGTCACATTCGGCGGCAGGTCCCAGGCGGGCTTCTCCAGGCCGGTGATGCAGATGCCGGCGATGTCGAAGTGGTGCTCGGGCAGCCCCCGTACGATCTGGTCGCACCAGACGCTGACCCCACCGAAGGCCTGAGGGTAGGTGCCCTCAGTGACCATTGTGATCTTCACGTCGCTCCGTGTTGTCGGTGGACGCCGCGCCGGGCGGGTCCTAACTGGGCAGGGTGACGGTGAGGGGGGTCCCGTCCGAGTGCACCCAGGCTGAACGGGTGCCGCCGTAGGCCTGGCCGAAGGCGGTCCCGCCGGACTGGCTGCCGGTGGGGGCGGTGAGTGGCACGTCGAGACCGTTCGGTGCCTCGATCGTGACCACCCCGTTGAGCAGATAGGCGGTGACGGTGCCGTTGGCCAGGGCGGCCGTCCAGGCGGCCTGGCGCCCCAGCACCTCGCCGTTCGCCTTCAGCGGCTCGCAGACGATGGGGGTGTTGCTGGCGAACGCCGCGCGGTACGTGCCGAGCAGGCGCTCGAGCAGCGGGTAGGCCAGGCGGTCGCCGGCGAGGTTGGACTGGTGGATGTAGTGCGGACGGGGGTCGTTGGCCAGCACGTGCGTGAGCGCGATGCGGGTCTCCGTCGGCACGATGTAGTTGTTGTAGTCGTTGGCCGACGTGAGCGGCGTGATGCAGGTCGTCGCGGGGTTGGTCTCGCAGATCCCGCTGCCGCCGTTGGCCTGGCTCGTGTAGATCCAGTTGTACTCGTCGACCTCCTCGGCGGCGGTGGCGACGTTGTAGAACAGGTTCAGCGGGTGCCGGGGCACGGTCAGCGCCGAGCCGACGCCGCGCTGGTCGTGGTCGCGGGAGTTGTCGGCGCCGAGCCACTCGATGCCGGTGGCGGTGAGGGCGGGGGCCAGGTGCGGGTTGTCGGCGGTCTGCTGCGGCAGGACGCGCATGCCGGAGTGCTCGCCCGTGACCAGCTCGTCCGGGTCCACGGTCAGCCCGTTGGTGGCGGCCCAGGCCAGGTTCTGCGAGATCTCGCCCTCGATCTGCGCCTGGCTGGCGTAGACGGGGTCGCCGGTGGCCGGGTCGGTGACGCAGCGCCACGGCACCACGGTGAAGTCCTGCTCGCAGCCGAGGAAGGCGTGCGACCACGTGTGGTTTGCCCAGCGGAAGTGCGACTTGTTGGCCAGCAGGGCGGTGGTGAGCGGGTCGGAGCCGTGGTCGGCGATGTACTCGACGCTGCCGTTGGCGTTGAAGTACATGTCGAAGGTGAAGTTGTTGTTGCTCTGCCACTGCACGGCCTCGGCGACGTCCGCGGCGGTCATCCGGATGTCGGTCGTCGTGTACGAGCCGACGCAGTCGTCGCCGGGCGTGCAGTTGCCGGCGGTGCTCCACCGCGCGTCGGCCTCGAACACGTCGTCGATGTGCAGCGAGAAGTAGTTGCGGTACTCGCCGAGGTGGACGCCCTCGGTCATCCAGTCGACGATGCCGGGCAGCAGCAGGCGGGCCTGCCACTGCTGCGGGTTGTAGACGAAGGTGAGGGCGAGCTGCTCGCGGCCGTCGCCGGTGTACTCGCCGACGAGGACGCCCGTGCCGCCGCCACCGGGGATGGGCGCGGTCACCAGCGGCTCGAGGTGGGTGGTGCCGTACGCGTCGGTCCCGTCGGCCTGCGCCGCGGGCAGGTACCCGTACGACTCCCAGTAGGCGGAGGTGATGTCCTCGAACGCGATCGGGCCGCGCAGGTAGCTGAACGCGCCCGCCCGCGCGGCGGCCGTGGCCGTCGCCTCGATCCCGTCCAGCGACCCGCCGTAGGTGGTGGTCTGCATGCCGACCAGGTACGACGGCCAGACGAACGCGTCGACTTGGCGGATGCCGTACTGGCGCTCGTAGTTGACGACCGCGTCGTACTCGGACCAGTCGGTGAACGGGGCCGCGTTGGGCAGCACGATCGCCTGGTACTTCGCGCGGGTGACACCGCCGACGGTGTCGGCCAGGAACTGGGGCGTGATCGTCGGCCGGTTCGGGTCGTTGAGGTCGACCGTGTCGTAGGGCACGCCCTCGGTGCGCAGCTGGCTGGCGATGGCGTCGGTGGTGACGTCGCCCTGGGACACGATGAGTACGCGCAGGTCGACGCGGACCCCCGTGGGTGGCGCGGCCTGAGCCGACGCGAAGGGTGACAGCACCGCGGCGACGGCGACCGTCGCTACGGCTGCTGCGAGCATGCGGCGATTGCGCACGGAACCTCCTGGAGTTGACCACTGTGGACGCACAGGCCGCATTCATGGTGGGCGGCGCATGCTGCGCCGCGAAGACCACGGACGACCCGATGCTCTAGGTCCAGGTCCTAGGACTCACTTCGATCCAGGTCGGGACTTCGCGCGCCGGAGGACTTCACCGGCCGGCCAAGCCACACGTCACGGGCACTACGTCGGTCGGTCACCTTCAGCTGGCGGAACACCCGGTGCAGGTGGTTCTTCACTGTCTTAATGGAGACAGCGAGCTTCTCCGCAACATCCTGGTTGGACAATCCCTGCGCCACGAGGTCCATCACCTCGCGTTCGCGCGCGGTCAGGCCACGGTGCGGGCCCAGGCCCGCGTCGCGGCGGACGAACTCCATGACGGCGGCGGACGCCGACGCCGTGAGGTAGGGCTGCCCGGCGGCCGCGAGGCGCACGATGCCGGCCAGCTCCGTGAGGTCGAACTGGCCGTGCACGAGGTAGCTCAGCACGCCCGCGCCGACCGCGCGGGCTATCGCGGCCCGGTCGTCGGCCACACTGACCATCACGACCCCGGCGGTCTCGGTCACGCGGGCCGGGACCGCCTGCCCGTCCAGGCCCGGCAACTGTGCGTCGAGCACCACGACGTCGGGCTCACCGTGGCTGACCTGAGCGAGCAGCTCGGGCATGTCGCCGACCTCGGCGACCACGGCTATGTCGGGTTCGCGTTCGAGTAGAGTGCGAAAGCCCAGCCGGACCACTCCATTGTGGTCGGCGATGAGGACACGCACGCGCGCCCCGTGCGTCACCCGGTGCGGTGACGCGACAACGGAACTGTTCACAGGCGAGCCTCCCCAGGTTCCCACCCGTTCGAAGCGGGGCAGCTGTCGTGGGACGCGTGTGGTCCCGCGCCGGTCGCTGTCGAACGGGCCCAAGGATAGATGGAAATTCATGGTGTTCGTAACTCATTGCAAGCTTCCGGAACGCTGAGTGACGGAAGTCCGTCCGTTCTGCCTCTTGCGTCGCTGGCGGACCGCACGTCGGGCGCGTGGGGTTCGCAGACGCGAGTCTGTGTCACTGGAACTATCGCGGGCGTCGGCGCCATTGTCCTAAATATTGACGCATATGATTGCCGGGTTCATCGTCGTCCCACGATCGGCAAGGAGTTTGCGCATGCAGAAGATCAGAGCGCTCGTGACGGTGGGCGTGCTCGCCGCCGCCGCACTGGCCGCCACGCCCATGACCGCGTCGGGCGCGCAGCGCGGCACGTGCCCGCCGCGCGGCGCGCTGTTCTGTGAGGACTTCGAGGCCCAACCCGTCGGCGGGGCCGCCAGCCTAGACTGGGGCATCGACACCCGGCACGGCACGCTGACCGTCGAGCGGGCCGGCCGCGCGGGCAAGGTGCTGCGCGTGCACACCGAGGCCAACGGCACGGCGTTTCTCAAGGTGGTCGACTTCGCCGCACCGGGCAACAGCTTCTACGGCCGGTTCCGCGTCAAGGTGGACGAGTTCCCGACAGCGCCCGACTGGGCCCACTTCACGCTCGTCGAGGCGACCGGCTCGGGCAGCAGGGAGGTCGTGCGCCCGTTCGGCGGCCAGTACGCCCCGACGGTCACGCCGCCCGGCAGCTTCTGGGGCGTCGGCGCCGACGGCGGCCCGACCGGCGACTGGACCAACTGGCGCGAGTCCGCGCCCGCCGTCGCCGACCGCTGGCAGTGCGTCGAATTCCAGTGGTACGGCCCACAGAATCGCATCACGGTCTGGATCGACGGCGTGGCCCAGCCCGACCTGACCGTCTCGACGACCGAGCACGGCGGCGCCGCCACGGACTTCGTCCTGCCGACCGTCGACACCATCAAGGTCGGCTGGCAGCTCTACCAGGGCGGGCCCACGCCCGACCACTTCGACCTCTGGCTCGACGACATCGCGTTCACCACGAACCGGCTGGGTTGCGGGAAGTAGCACGCATCGATACTGGCGCCGGGTCGTGATCGGCGCGTGACGGCTGGTACCGACCCTGGGAAACATGACGCAACGGGGGATCTCGACCGGCCTGGCGTGGCTGACGCACCCGGTGACCGTGGTGGCCACCGTGGTGCTGCTGCTCAACGACCACGTGTGGAAGGCGGCCCAGCCGGGCTTCCTGACCGGCAAGCTGAGCGACGCGGCGGGGCTGTTGGTGGCCCCGCCGCTCGTCGCCGTCGTACTCTCGGCGACCGCCCGTCGCCTCCCCGCCGGCCGGGTCGCCGGTGTGGCGATCGCCGTGACCGGGGCCGGCTTTGTCGCCGTGAAGGTGAGTCCCTTGGTCGCGGGGTGGGCTTCGGCGGTGTGGAGCGTGGCGAACGGCCCGTCGCGGGTGCTGGTCGACCCGACCGACCTGGTCGCGTTGCCGGCGTTGGGACTCGCCTGGCTCGCGTGGCGGTCGGCCGCGCGCCGGCTCACGGTCGCGGGCTGGGCGCGGCTGGCGGCCGTACTCGTCGTGCTGCCCACGGCGACCCTCGCGGTGGCCGCCACGTCGGCGCCCGAGTACCCCACCGCGGTGGCCCTGGCCGAGTGGGACGGTGGCGTCGTCGTCGGCGTGGGCAACGCCTACCACGACGGGGAGCGCATCGACCGCGGCCTGATCAGCACGGACGGCGGCCGCCTCTTCGACTCCTACAGCCTGCCCTGGCCGGGGCAGACACGTCCCATGCCCAGCACGGCGGCGCAGCCCTCGTGGACCGTGCTGGCGCCGCCGTCGGTCCCCGCCGGTCGCACGACCGGCACCGGTGCCGACCGTCGTCCCGACCTGCCGTGGGCGGGCCTGTCGGACTGCGTGGCCACCGAGCCCACCCACTGTTTCCGCGCGGTCGCGGGACACCTGCGGGTGGAGGAGACCACCGACGGCGGCGCGACGTGGCACGTGTCCTGGCAGGTCACCGACGCGGCGCGCGAACGCCTCGCGACGACGTACGAGCGCTTGGGTGACCTGGACACCCAGCTGTCCTCCCGTGCGCTGGTGGTCGTGGAGCAGCCCGACGGGTTCGTGGTGCTCGTCGCGAACGGTCGCGACGGCCTGGCCCACCGTGGTCCGGCCGGGGTCTGGGCGCGGATCGGCCTCGGCGCCCGGGTATACACCTCCACCACGTACCACGAGACGCCGCCCGAGATCCCGGCGCCAGCCTCCGACGCGGTCGTCCTGGCCGTGGTCCCCGAGGGGTCCCATGTGGTCCTCGCGACCGCGGCGATCCTCTTTACCGGCCTGGTAGTGGCCGGGTTCCGGGCCAGGCGGCCGGCCGGGGCCGCGTGGGCGCTGCTCCCGCTGACGGCCGGGGCGTTCCTCATTCTGCGGGTCGTCGACGCGAGCGAGCGGGACCTGCTGAACGCCATCTTCCCGTGGGCCTTCCGGATGGCCGGCGCCGGCCTGCTGGTGGTCGGGCTCGGCGTCGCGGCGGTGTCGCCGCTGGGGCGGGTGCTCACGGGCCGGACGCTCGCGGCGGTCGTCCTGGCCGCCGGCGCGGGCGGCGGCTGCGCGATGGTGCCGTTCGTGCTCCGGGCCTCCGGCGGCTGGCCGTCATACCCGGCCGCCGTGGTGACCGCGTCGGTCGCGCTCGGCGCGGCGGCCGCGGCGGTGATCTCGATCGTGGCGACGTCGCGCATCCGCCCCGACGCCGGGCCGGCCGCCCATTGACCTCTATCCTTGCCGGGAGGCACGGGACCGTCATGTCGTCGCCACCGGTCACTGAACGAATGCTGACATCGTGTGGAACCTATGTCGCACTTCTTGTGCAACACGGAGTCTGACGCGACCTGCCGTCCGCTCGAAGCGCAGCCATCCGCTGTTCGCGTCCACCCCCTCTGTCTACCGGATGGCGGGTGCCAGACTGGGGTGAACCGTGGGGGGAGGCGTGCCGTGAGCGGGATCGTCGACGGGCCGGAGGTCTCGGCGCTGCTGGGCGAGCTGACCACGATGGTCGGCCGGGCCGACCCCTATCCGCGCTACGCGCGGCTGCGCGAGATCTCCCCGGTCGTGCGGGCCGACGACGGCGCCCTCGTGGTGACCCGGTACGCGGACTGTTCGACGGTCGCCCGCGACGGGCGGTTCGTGCACATGCCGCCGGACGTGCTGGCGGTGCTCGGCTTCCCCGACTGGGCGGACCGGCCGTCGTTGCGGATGATGTTCACGAGCATGCTGATCCGCAACCCGCCCGACCACACCCGGCTGCGCCGGCTGGTCAGCGGCGCGTTCACGGCCCGGCGGGTGGCGGAGCTGCGGCCGGCGATCGGGCGCCTCGTCGACGAGCTGCTCGACGGCCTGGACGGCGAGGTCGACCTCGTCGCCGCGCTCGCCTTCCCGTTGCCCGTCAACGTGATCGGCGAGCTGCTCGGCGTGCCCGCGCCGGACCGCGCCCAGTTCCAGCCCCTCGTGCGGGACTGGACGCGCATCCTCGAGGTCCTCACGCCGGAGGCGGTCGATCAGGCCGACGCGGCGGCCGCCGTCATCCGGACGTACCTCGAAGATCTGATCGCGACGCGGCGCCGGCGGCCGGGCGCGGACCTGTTGAGCGCGTTGATCGCCGTCGAGGAGGCGGGCGACCAGCTCAGCGGGGAGGAGCTGCTCACCACGGCCGCGCTGCTGTTCGCGGCCGGGTTCGAGACGACCACGAACCTGCTCGCGAACAGCGTCGTCGCGCTGCTGGAGCACCCCGGCGAGCTGGCCAGGCTGCGCGCGGAACCCGAGCTGGCCCAGCCCGCGGTGGAGGAGCTGCTGCGCTTCGACAGCCCGGTGCAGCTGCTCGCGCGGGTCGCCGCCGATCCCGTCGAGGTCGGCGGCGTCGTCGTGGGGGAGGGCGAGCGGATCGTCGCCTACCTCGGCGCCGCCAACCGCGATCCGGACCGGTTCCCCGAGCCGGACCGGCTGTGGCTGGAGCGGCCCGACAACGCGCCGGTGTCGTTCGGCGGTGGGATCCACTACTGCCTCGGCGCGCCGCTCGCCCGGCTGGAGGCCCAGGTGGCGCTGCCCGCGCTGGTGCGCCGCTTCCCGGCGTTGGCGCTGGCGGGCGCCCCGCAACGCCGCGACAGCCTGTCGATCAAGGGCCTGACACGGCTGCCGGTCAGCCTGCGATGAGTCCCCGCGCGAAGTGTGGTCAACGACCGGGGTCGTGGTCGAGCAGCGACCGCACGGCGGCGGCCTCGGGCGCGGCGGCCGCCTCGAACAGTGCGAGCGCGGCG